>JAUNTT010000004.1:28234-28573 GCA_030538555.1 Micrococcus sp. | reverse complement strand
CGTCGACAAGCTCCGCTGCTCGACACCTCGGGCGATTAGCGCAGCCTGGCGCTGACGGTCAGGGCTCCCAACATGTCTCTGGGAGCGGAACGGAATGTCGCGGGCGGTCCGAACATCTCGGTTCGTCAGGAGGCCGCTTGAAGCTCTTGCCTCGAGCTGTTGCGCGAGCTGAAGGTCGTCCGGGGGGAGTAGAATGGTGTGTTGCCGGGGTTGGCCCCTCGGCTGGCATTCCTTCTGGGAGTGCTGCGCTGACGCGTGGGGGCCCCGGACCAGGGACCGGTTCCCGGGCCCCACGGGTAGTGTGTGGGGGGTGGCGGGGGGGCTCTCGGCGCCCCCCGG
>JAUNTT010000004.1:0-28224 GCA_030538555.1 Micrococcus sp. | reverse complement strand
GGGGGGGGGGGGGCGCCGTGGTGGCGTTGGTTGGGGGGGTGGGGGGGGGGGGGGGGGGGGGCCCCCGCCCTCGCCCGGGGCCGGCCCCCCCCACGCTTTGTGTGTGGCGTTGGCGGTGGGCTCAGAGGTCGCCGACGTAGTGCAGGCAGACCGAGAGCGCGGCCGCGAAGGCGGGCAGTGCGCTCTGGGCGGTGTCGCTCTCCCCGAAGAGCATTTCGGGCGCCTCTGGGTCATCCTCCCAGTCCTCTCCGTCCTGAACAGCCGCCAGGACGGAGAGGCCGTTATCGCCCGCGACCCAGACCTGGTGACCCGCTCCGTGGGGGCCGTTGCTGACGCCGGTAGTGACGCGCTTGCTGGCACCGAGGAGCAGCATGGAGGGGCTGAGGCCGCCGTAGTGGTGGGTGATGAGGTCGGCGCTGCCGTCGATGTCGAGGTGGTCATCGTGGGTCGTGACACTGAGGCCGTAGTCGCGCAGGACCTCTGCGGCAGGACGGCAGTAGGGGAGTGCGTGCCCAGCCTCCCCGGCCTGGCGGCTGAGGCGGATAGCCGCGGCGGTGGTGCGGATCTGGACCAGCTCGGCGTCGTCATGGGTGTCGACGGTGAGCAGGTCCAGGGGTGCAGCGTCGGCGGGCAGTCGCCGCATCGCCCAGTGGGCGTGATGCAGGGCTAGGCGGTGACCCTCAGTGAGCGCGCCCAGGGCGTGCTGTGCGCACCGGATCACAGCCCTGCCGATCTGGTCGTCCTCGCTCCAGAGGCTGAGCCACGCCACGACGTCGACCTCGGGCGTTGTGGCCAGGGGAGCGTAGGGGTCGGCGACGCCGTCGCGGGAGACCAGCGTCCAGCGCGGCGGGGTGGTGGTGGTGATGGTGGCGCGGGCCTGCCCGAGGTCGATCCACGTGCGTCCGTGGATGGTGCGGCAGGTGACGCCGAGGAGGTCGGCGATGCGCGTGAGGTGTGCGGTGTGCTGGGTGGTGCTCATGAGGGGATTGATCCTTCCGGGTGTGGCGAGGGTGGCTAGCCCTCTGTGCTGCACTGACACAAACACCACTCTACAGGGCGGGCCTGTAGGGCGCTACAGGTGACCCCTGTACGATTGGGGGTATGTCAGAGCGGATGTGGACGATCGCGGACGTGGCCACCCATCTGGGAGTCACCTCCTCGACGGTGACCTCCTACCGTGCTCGCGGCCAGATGCCGGCCGAGGACGGAGTGGTGGGCAGCACGCCGTGGTGGCACCCCGAGACGATCACGACCTGGCAGCAGACCCGACCCCGACGCGGACGCCGCCCCAAGCCGTGACACAGCGGCAAATCGGCTGCTAGCATCTAGCCGGGTGCCCAGCCCCCGCAAGGGGCCTTCGTTGAGGAGCAAATACTCCTCCCGGCACCGATGCGCCTAGCGCAACCGCCCCGCCCCGTGCGGGGCCTTCGTTACAGAGTGAGCCCCCGACCATCCGGTCGGGGGCTCACTCGTGCCAGCACTTGCACCGCTCAGCGGTAGGTCTGTGTGCACCGCTGCAGGATCACGTCGGCCGTGAGGCCGGCTCGTTCGAGGCTGGGGTGGACGTCCTCAACGTGCAGGTCGTTTTCGTCGTCGCGCCAGACGCCGATCTTGGGCAGGTGGATCACCGCCGCGCGATCGGATAGTGGCTGGCCGTCGAAGGTGGCCGCGAGGATGAACCCGCCGGTGCCTCGCGTGACCTCCAGTCCGACGTCCTCGTGCCAGTCGCCCAGGTAGTGCCGCACTTCCCTGCGGTAGGTGTCACCGGCGAGGGTGGGCCTGAGTTCGCGCCAGTCCCCGCCGTAGGTGCGTGCCTCGCGCTGGGTGGCTTCGTTGCGTTCCCGGGTCGCCACGGTGACGATCGCACCGAGGTTGTCGCTCCAATCGTCCTTACCTCCGTAGGTGTCCTGCGTCTCGACCGCTGCAACGTCTTCCTGGACGCAGAACGGAACTGAGCCATGGTTTCCGGGACTGTAGCGGGCGACGCGCCCACCGCGCTCGTGTCGGGAGTACGTGCCGAGGACGCCCTGCATGGTCGTGGGCATCCGGATCCACTCATGCGCCGTGACCCGCTCGCCGACTGCAGGTACCGGAAGGCGGATCGTCCCTCGCAGATTCCCGCCCTCGCGGGCTTGCGCGAGCGGCAGCGGTCGAAGAGTCGCGCACGGCCACGTCGTCGGCCGCGCCGCTACTGCTGTTCCTTCACCGCTGACCGGTTCGGGCTGGCAGGACAGCAGGCCCTCCATCGCGCAGATGAACCACGGCGGGTTCAGCAAGCCGCGCTCTGCGGCGGTCGCGTCGAGGAACGCGCTTGGCGACTGCGCGAGCAGGTCGGTGGTCGACTCCCCGGTCAGCAGGTCGTGCCACCATCCTCGGGGGTCACGATCTCGGCACGCTAGCGCGCAGGCCGCGTAGATGGCTGACCAGTCCGATCGTGCGGCGTTCCCCCCGGTACAGGACGCCAGGCTGACGCGGTACTGTTCGGCGCCGGTGCCGCCCTCACGATGCCACCCGACGCACGCCGTCGCCCATGACCTCATCGGCTCGGGTACGCCGTAGATCGACAAACGCACCAGCGCCGCCTTGTCGAGGATCTTCCCGGCCCCGTCGATGATGCCCTGCTCTTCCGCGTGCACCGCAAGCTCTCGAGCGATCCCGACAGACTGCGCGTACACCTCCCACTGCGGGTCCTCGCTCAACTCCGCGATGCGGTCCAGGCGGGCCCTGGCCTTCCCGGAGGTCGAGCCGAACACGCCACTGCCGCTGGACCAGGTCGTGATGATCGGCCACATATCAGCTGTTGCCAGCGCCTCCACCAGCTCGTCGATGCTGTGGCTCGTGTGCAGACGCAACGCGCCGTTGGCTGCCACCGATACGTCCGGACTGATCCCGGTCCTCATGAGGCGGCGCACGATCCCGTAGGAGGCCAGGGCCGACCCGTAGCTGCCCGAGCCGGGGTTGGCCAGCGTCGCGGACTGACTGCCGGTGAAGCCGAGCTCGTGCAGGACGTATCCGGCGGCGGGGCGACCCACGCCGGTCGCGAGCCCTGGACGGTTGGCCTGCCATGCCGTGATGGTGTCGGCGAACCACCAGGGCGTCCGGCCGATCCGGCCGTCCTCGGGGGGGAGGATGCCGTCGCGACGGTAGGCGTAGACCGTTCTTGTGCTCACCGACAGCAGCCGGGCGACACCTGCGCTGTCAAGCTGCTCGCTCACTTCTCGTCCTTAGCTAGGGCGCGGATGATGACGAGAGCCTCGTTGAGTTCGAGGTCGCCGTTGCCGACCTTGTAGGCGAGCGTCCTGACGTACTCCCCGTGTCCGATGTCGACGCCGACCTCCTGCCCGGCCTGCGCAGGGGTAATGCCGGCGTCGCGGAACGCAGCGGCGGTGACGGGCCAGGCCAGGTCCGCGTCGCCAAGCCAAGCAGCGACCTCCTCGGCAGTGAAGCCTTCGTCAACCCACTCCTGCGCAACCTCGACAATCCCAGCCGGGTTACTACTGCCGTGCGCGAACTCGCCGTGGAAGGTGAGGATGAGGGCAATCTCGGTCAGATCTTCTTCATTCGCGTCCATACCATCATATTACCCTACTCAGTTGGGTAATCAAGTGCTGTAGGGGTCGTCACCGAGTGGAGCATCCGCCACCCACAACAGGGGTTCGCTTCACACCAACGCCGGCTCAGTCCCCCTCGGCCTCGGCTGGGACCTCGACGAGGACGCTCGGTACGGGCACACGGGCACGAGCTGCCGACCACAGCCGCCAGGCGAGCGTGTCGAAGCCGTCGTCCTCGGGATTGATTGTGTCCGTGGGGTGCCACCACGTCGCCTCGGGATCGGCCTGCACCTTGACCTCGACCGGCACGGTCAGCCCCTCGATCGCGCGGGCCTCCTCGACCACGGCGGCACTAAAGGCTTCGGCGTAGGCCTCGAACGTCGCGGCGTACCTGGCGCGCAGCGCGCGCTCGTCGGCCCGCTCCTGCTCGATCTGGGCGTCCTCGGCCGCTGTGTGGGTCTCCCACTCCGCTTCGGGTGCGTCCTCGGCCGGTGCGCCTGCACTAAACCGTGACACGGACGCGGATCGGCTGTTAGCATCGGGTCAGGTGCCAGCCCCGTAAGGGGCCTTCGTTGAGGGACAAATGCTCCTCGTGGCACCGATGCGCCTAGCGCGACCGCCCCGCCCCGTGCGGGGCCTTCGTTACAGAGATGAGCCCCCGACCATCCGGTCGGGGGCTTTCTCGTGCCAGCACAGGCACCACTCAACGCTAGGTCTGTGTCCGTGCCGGCCCTTTCATTGAGCGGTGGATGATCTTGTCGAGGGTGGTGCTGTCCAGGTCGGTGCGCCGGCCGATCTCGGCGTAGCTCATGCCCTGGCCTCGGGCGGCGCGGATCTCGTCGTCGCGGAGCTGCTCGGTGTAGGCCAGGGCCTCGCGGTAGGTGGCGATCTCCCTGGAGATGCTGCTGAGTGGGTCGCAGCCGTCGGTGCTGGTGCAGTGTTGGCAGGGCCACTCGCTCAGGAAGTCGTTCATGGTCCTGGTCAGGTCGTCGAACTCGAGGTTCTCTGTGGCCGTGTCGTAGTGATACGGTCGTCCGTCGTCCCACGGATCACCCTCCACGTTGTACGTGGTAGCGCCCGACCTTTCTCCGGCGTCGCACAACCGACTGAGCGCGGCTCTCCGGATCACGGCTGCGTGCACGTGTGGGGCGAGGGCGCGGACGCACTCGGGATCGGCAGACACGGCGTCGAAGATGGTCTCGAGCTCGGCGTAGGGCAGGGCCTCGATCTCCCGCACAGCCTCATCGACGCGCGCTGTCCATCGCTCCCACCGGATCCTGCTCTCCCGGAGGTCGTCCTCGGTCGGAAAGACCGGCTCGAAGTCGCTGCCCTGGTGGCCGGTGGCGTGGGCGATCGCCGCGGTGACGAGGTCGGCATTGCGGTAGTCCAGGGCGCGCAGCGCCGTCGAGAGATCGACCGGGGCGCCGCCGAGCAGGGATGCGGCGATCGCCATGATGGCGCGTCCGGACTCGGACAGGCTGGCCGTGCGAGTCATGGCCTGCTCGTCCAGCCACGCCGTGCCTGCCCGTTCGTCGTGGCAGACCCACGGCCGCTCGAGTGCGAGCAGGTGACCGTCCAGGGCGCATTCGAGCAGCTGTAGGGCGGCCTCGCGAGCGTAGGTGCCTCGCGCCCACGTCTGCAGCCCCTCCTCGGAGATGGTCACGTCGACTCCCCGCTCAGAGCCCGAGCCGCTTGATCTTGGCGCGCTCGGCCGATGTCAGCGCGCGGTTGATCGGCGCAGCCGAGCAGGACCGCTGAGCCAGCCACGGCGCCTCGGCCAAGATGCGTCCGCTGCGGGCCTCGCGAGAGGCGATCCATCCGCGCTGCCCCTGGTAGTGGACCGGGATCCATTGGCCGGCCCGAAGGGCCTGGCTGCCGCGGACCTCGATGAGGCGTCCAGCGCGCAGGACGCCAAGGCTGCTCGTCGAGGCGCGGGCGCCCGTGCGCACGTGAACGTCGTGCAGGGTGCGGGCGGTGCGCACTGTGCATGTTGAGGACGAGGTCGATACCACCGCGGTGGACGTGGGCGCGGCCGCTGTCGCGGCCGGGGCGATGACGGCAGGTGTCGCCATCATCGCCATGCTCAGTGCCGACACAGCAGCCAGGCGGGTCTTGGTGCTCATGAGGGGTCCTTCCGGTGTGGGTGTAGTGGGGTTGCATCGTTGTGACTCATGGTTTGCCTCCGGCGAGCTGAGCGGCGACCGCGCGGCGGACGACGTCGCTGACGGTCAGGCCCTCGCGCTGAGCGACCTCGCGGGCGGCGTCGTCCAGGGCGGCCGGGACGCGCACGCGCCACTGCCGGGTCTCGGGGCGACTCTCCCCCACGCGGGGGCGCCCCAGACTGACGGTGACGGCGTCGTGGATGGCAGAGGTGTCGGTGGCTGCCATGAGCATGGCGGCCGTTTCGGCGCGGGACTGCTCGCCGTGGCGGGCGTCCCCGGTGGGGGCCAGCTCGCCGCGCTCGGCGGCGTCGGCCAGGGTGGCGGCCTCAGCCTCAGTGGGGTCATGCTCGGTCATGTCGTCAGGCCCTCTCGGCTCAGGTGCCCAACAACGTCGGGCGACCATTGCGCCCGACCACCTCCTGGCGGGCGTCATGGAGCAGCATCCTCGCGTGCAGCACGTCTGCCTGCACGCCGCCGTGCCGACCTGCCGAGTGAATGGGCCTGACTGACATACCTAACTGTAACACAGTAAAGGGGTCCAATAGGGGGGTACAGCTGCGGTGCATCCCGGCACCGCCCCAGGCATGACGAGGCCCCTAGGTCATCGACCTAGGGGCCTCACCCCGTCTACGCGGGGAGGACTGCCGCTACTCCTCCGAGCCTGTCGCCCGGATCACCCCCGCGTACGCGGGGAAAGACACGCTCTCGCAGGAGAGAGAAGCTCTTACAGCCCCTCCAGCCTTGTCAGCCGGGTCACCCCCGCATACGCGGGGAAGGGGCAGCGCGCGTTCTTGCACCATCATAGGCGCACTGTCGCCATTATTGGGGGCACTAGTCACTCCCCAACAGAATACAGGGGTGGCCTGTAATAGTCACTATGGATGAGAGGGTCGCCAGGGCGGGCCCGTGCGTCATTGCTGGGAGTCGTTGCGCTCGTGCGCGGCAGCGATACGGGCGTGGATGGAGCGTGCGACGCCCATGATGAACAGGGCTGGAATCGCTGCCGCGATCACGGCGCCGAGCCCCTCCGCCACGACGGTGATCGCCACCGCCAGCAGCACGGCCGCCGCGGTGAGGATGTGCACCAGAGCCCGCGAATGGCCACCTGCGTGAGCAGGGATGCTGAGTCGAGAATCGGGCCAGATTCGATCCCCGACGATCATGCCGACGGGAAAAGCGAGCAGAGCGACGTAGTGCCAGGTGGTCATGCGCGGTCGATCCTTTCGAGCACGATGTTCAACCGTTCGGTGGCCGCGTCCACTGCTACCTCTAGCCGGTCGAGAGCGCTTTCGAGGTCGAGGTCCCGAGTCCGGGTCCATGCGCGGTGCGGTCGGGGCGTCAGCTCGGGCTGGTGGGTGTGAGTGGGGAGTCGATAGCGAGTAAGGACTCTGCTGATCTGTCGAGGGCTGAGTGGTGTGGTGGCGAGCCAGCCGTGGCGATCGACCCCGACGATCAGGGGATCGTCTCTGCGCCCGAGGCCGGCCAAGCCGCGGGGATCCTCGCACAGGTGGCCGTGGCGCCAGGTCAGGTGGTGGTGCTGGAGGAATCGTAGGACCGCCCCCCTGCCGCCGTGGTGCTCGGCGTCTAGGCATCCGAGCCAGAGGGTCAGCGCGCACGCCGGGCAGGCGCGTGAAGGTTGGGCGGTGGGCACCACCTCGTCGCGGACCAGGAGAGTGGGCCACTCCCCCACGTCACCGGCGAGGGCGCGGTGCTCGATGCGCATGTCCTTGCGCGTGAGGCTGGCGATCCATGCCCTGTCCGCAGCGGGCAGGCACAGCAGTGCCAGCAGTGCTGCGTCGCGACGGTCCCGGATCCCCCATGTGACGGCGTCCACGGGCACATCTTCGAGGGCTTTGGCGGGCGAGAGGCACCCGTTGGCTGCCTGTCCAGGGCGAGGCCGCCTGCTAGGTGGCGCGTCCAGCGAGGCACCTTCGGCTCGTAGCTGCCGGATGAGTCGGCCGCGGCGACGAGCATCACCGCTGGGACGTAGCGCCAGGTAGTCCTCGATGTCGCCAGGCACAGCCTCGCGCGGTTGGCGCTGACGGGCGGCGCGCAGCCAGACGGCGAACATGGCCGCTTCGGTGATTCCCCGGGAATCACCGCCCTGGCCGGTCATGAGAGGTGGCCCTCGGCATTGCCCGAGTGCGGGTCGTAGTGGCGGCGGTAGCGCTCGATCATCTGCGGTGATCGATGCCGGGTTTGGACCGCGATCATCTGGTCGGGCAGTCCCTGCGCGGAGGCGTCGGTGACGAAGCCGGCGCGTAGGGAGTGGCCGCTGTAGTGGGCCGGGTCCAGGCCGATCGTGGCGGCTCGACGCCGGACGACCTCGTGCACCGCCTCGCCGGTCATGTGCCGAGCTCGGGGTACGCCGGTGGGTGCGATGGGACGCAGCAGGGGCCCACCGCGCTGGGCCCGCGTCAGGGTAGGCATGCCCTGGTCGCAGATGTGCTCGTGCCACTCCGGATGGGTGGCGAGGTAGGTCTGGGTGATGGCCCGAGCAGGGGCCTGTCCCTGGTGCGTGGCGGCGAGGACCGCCTCGTCGAGGGCTGTTGTGAGCCGGACCCATCGCACGAGGGCGCACGGCACGCAGGTCAGGGCGGTATCGGTGGCGGTGAGGGCCAGCGTGGCGCCCTGGCCGCCTTGATCGGTCTTGCTGGCGGCCAGGACGACTTTCCAGCGGCCGTCCGGGGCGGGTTCGATGTCGCCGGTGCGCAGGGCGGCCAGTTCTGAGCGGCGTAGGGCGCAGCGGTAGCCCAGGCCGAGCAGGGCGGCGTCGCGCAGTGCCCAGGTTCCGGCCATGATGGCGCGGGGCTGCAGAGTGTCCATGATCGCGCGAAGGTCTGGTCCGCGTAGGGCACCTGCTTGGCGCTGCTGTGAGCCGTTGCCGTCGCTCGCTCGGGTCCGGGCCACGGACTGCAGCACCTCCCCCACGCGAGGGTCAGCGCCGGGCCGGGGCAGTCCGAGTGAGGTGTGTGCCTGGTTGATGGCGGCCAGCCACCGTCGCAGGGTTGTCACCGAGTAACGGGCCTGGCCGTGCTCGTCGTCGAGCTCGGCGGCATCCAGGAGGTAGGCCGCCACGGTGAAGGCATGAGCGGGCAGAGGCATCGCGTGGCGCTCTTCGCTGGCACACCATCGGGTGAAGCGCGCCCAGTCGGTGGCGTAGGCCCGACGGGTCGAGGGAGAAGTGCGAACCGCGAGGGCGGCGTTGACGCGGTCGAGGGAGTCCAGGAGACCCGGCGGCAGTGCGGCACCCTCATCGCCGGTGAAGCCGACCGGGTGTGGTGATTCCCGGGGAATCACCACACATCCTTGGCGCTGAGGGGCGGCCTCCATGTCACGCATCCTAGGCGACGACCCGCGATAATTCACGGTTATCACGGGTCGTCGCCCAGAGCCAGGACACGACGTGGGCACTCGCTCAGTGTCATCTGCGCGAGGCGCCCAGGGGTGCGGGTCAGCGCACGTTCATGGCTCGCTGACCGGTCCGGGGGATGCTGATGGACACGGCGACTGGGCTGCTGCCGTCATTGGGCGCGGCGGTGCAGGTGCTCGGGGGCCCGCTCCTGGTCCACCATGAGCCCGAGGCTCGCTCCCCGGTGCTGGTCCCGGTGACCCTGCCACGGTCGGCGAAGCGGCAGGCGATCTGGGCGCGCTGGCTGATCTGGGAGGTCACGCTGCCGTCGCGGCCCACCTGCATCATGGTGGGGATGCCGCGATGGTCGGCCTGGACGTAGGTCCAGCCGGGGTAGGACTTGTGCTGCCACTGAGTGACCACGAAGTAGCGGCCGTTCCCCCATTCGGTCCTCTTGGTTCCGACCTGGGTCCACGGGTTCTTGGGGGCAGCTTCGGCGGGGGTGGCGGCCCCGGTGAGGACGGCGCCGCCGAGGGCTGCCGCGGTGAGGCCGCTGGCAAGAACGGCAGCGAGGCGTCGACGTGGGGAGAACATTCCGGATTCCTACTCTCTGAGCGTCAATGGGACGGGCATGACGCCTGCATGGTGCTCCCGGCCCGGCTTGTTGTGGGCACCTCGCTGCCTGCCCCTGTGGAGAACTCGTCACCCTCCCCTGCGCCGGTCCGGCGACTCACGGCCAGGGGGGTGGGCGTCGGCCACCCACGGACGCACACCTCACCCGCCCATTCTGTGACTTTGGGGGGGGTTTTTGCCGGGGGAAACACCCCCACCACCCCTTGCACCCACGCCTTAACGGCGTACTATGAACGTATTACTAGCGCTTCACGGAGGATGTACCGATGAGCACCTCTTCATCGATATCAGGGGAAGGGTGAGATTGTGGCGAGGACCGGAATCGGGAGTGTTCGACCGCTGGCGCGCAAGGCGGCACCGTCGCGGGTGGTGAGTGCGATGTCGACGATCCAATCCAGCGAGGTCGATGTAGCCGACCTGGCCCACAACCCGTTCAATCCGCCCAGCCGGTCGGAGACCGGGAGTGAGTTGGCGGCCAGCATCGGCCGTATGGGCGTGGTCAACGCCCTGGTGGTGGTTCCTGCCGAGGCGTGGGTGCAGGCGAATCCTGAGCACGCCGAGCTGGTGGGTGCGTGCACGTGGGTGGTCGTGGATGGCAACCGCCGTCTGGCGGGTGCGCGAGCCGCGTCCCTGACGTCGGTGCCAGTGCATATGCGGGTGGATGTGCGCCCTGCTGACCTGACTGAGGAGGCGTTGCTGCACAGCAACCTGCATCGCGCGCTCTCGCCGTTGGAGGAGGCAGGGATCTACGCCGCCACGCTGGAGCGAACCGGCATGAGCCAACGGGAGCTGGCCGCCGGCCTAGGAGTAGGTCAGTCGACGATCGCCAAGCGACTGGCGCTGCTGAAGCTGCCGGAGCCGGTGTTGGAGCTAATCGCAGCCGAGCAGATCGGGCCGAAAGCGGCGCTGCACCTGACTGGAGGCAGTGAACGCGCGCAGATTCTGGCCGCTGAGCGGATCGCCGGGGGAGTGTGGCCCCCGGAGACGGCGCTGACCCAGGCGGCGCAGACCCTGCGTCGTCAGGACGCGGACGAGCTCGCCGCGACCCACGGCGTCCGCGTGGTGTTCGGGGGCCACGCTGACCTGGTGCCTCTGGCGAAGGAGACTGACCCGCGCGAGGTGGCGGACAGCGAGGGCACGGTGGTGGTGGTGCCGGCTGAGGTGGATGAACAACCCCCGCGGTTGGCGGTGATCCCGGCGCGCCCGGACAGGGGTCAGCTCTCTGCGGAGGATGAGCGTCGTCGCGCCGACGAGCGAGAGCGGCGCCGCTCGGGCAAAGCTCGGGAGCACCACCTCCTCGAGATGGTCCGGCGTCGACCGCGGGCCGGTGAGCTGGCGGCGTTGACCCAGCGCGTCGTGCTTCGAGGTGGCGTCCTGAACGCGGCTAGCGCCGACCTCGCCGTCCGGGTGCGCCGGACGGCCGAGGGTGAGGACGGCGGTGACGGGTGGGACTTGCGTCGTGAGGTGGCCCGGACGCCGGCGCAGGAGCGAGCGGGTGCGGCATGGCTGGTCGGGCTCTGCATCGAGGAGGCGTTGGCGCGTGAGGCACGCGCGTGGACGTCGTTGGATGCCGAGTACCTGGCCCTGCTGAGGGCTCACGGGTATGCCCCGAGTGCCTGGGAGCTGGCGCGCCTGGACGCGCTGACGAAGACGGAGGAGGAGCAGTCATGAGCGAGCGATTCCCGGGGAATCACCGCGTGCTGGCGGTGGCCAACATCGCGGGTTCGGCGGGCAAGACGACCACGGTGGTGACGCTGGCCTCCCTGCTGGCCGAGCAGGGACGCCGGGTGCTCGTGGTCGATCTGGATGGGCAGGCCAACGCCTCGACCTGGCTGGGGGTGGAGCAGCCTGCGGCGACGACCGCGGACGTGCTGCTCAAGCGATCCCCGGTGGAGGACGTCGTGGTGGAGACCTCGGTGGCGGGAGTGTCCCTGCTGCCCGCTGATGAGGGGCTCTACGGCCTGGACCAGCAGATCGCGGCGAGCCCCAGCGTGGGCAGCGAGCAACGGCTACGCGTGGCGCTGCGTCGCGTGCGTGATGAGCACGACGTAGTGCTGCTGGACTGCCCGGGCGCGATCAACTCAGCCACGTTCGCTGCGCTGATCGCCGCCGACGCGGTGCTCTCGGTCGTCATGCCGACGGTGAAGGAGTTGGAGGGCGTGCCGAAGCTGGCCGGGATCGTCGAGGAGGTGGTGGAGGCCTACGGGGGTGACCTGAGCCTGCGCGCGGTCATCCCGTGCGCGGTCCCACCAGCTAGCGCCGGCAAGATGTATGCCGAGGCGGTCGCGATGCTGCACGAAGACATGCCGGAGCTGGCAACACCAAGCGTGCGGCGCAGCGTGCGAGTCGCGGAGGCCTACGCCCACCGCATCCCGCTGCCCGCGTGGGCTGCGCGCGCTGAGGCGACGCAGGACTACCGCGCCGTTCTGGAGTGGCTGATCGAGCGGGGCCTCGCGTGAAGCGGCAGCTATCGACGCGTGTCGCGGGTGACGTGCTGCAGGAGGCCCGGGCGGCGGTTGCGGCGATGCAGCGCATCGACGGGCCCGCATACACCCTGTCGCGGCTGGTCGAGGATGCCCTGGTCGCCGAGACGGCGCGGCTGCGCGCCGAGCACCACCACGGCGAACCCTTCCCTGCCACTCAGAGCCCCCTGCCTCCAGGCACGCGGCTGCGCCGTGAGGACCTGGCCGATGAGTGAGCTCGTGCGCCCTCCTGCCGTCCCAGGCACCCACAGACCCACCCTCGGCGATGCGTGGCGCATCGCCTGGTGGAGCGGTCGTGGGTTGATGCACGGAGCCCGACATGGGCGCGGCAGCGACCGTCTGACAGCGGTGGTCGTGCTCGTGGTGTGGGTGCTGTGCAGTCCGCTCGTCCTGCCGGCGATGGCGGTGTTGATCCGTGCGGAGCAGTGGTGGCCGTGGAGCCGCTGGTACCTCTCGCGCGATCGGGATGCGGTGCTGGCAATCAGGGCACGCCGCGGTCAATGGCGGATCGCCGAGCATGTCTGCTCCCGGCCCGGCACGGGTCAGGGTCGTGCTCTGCGCGATGTCCTCCTACCCGCCTTGTCGCCGGTCGCCATAGAGGAGGGACTGACGATCACCATGAACGCGGCTAGTCCGCGACTGGCCAAGACCTACCTGGAGCTGCTGCCCGGTTTGCGCGACGTTGGCCCCGCCTTCCCCCGTGGCCGCAGGCTCCGACTCGACCCGCAGGAGGAGAGGAGAACGTCATGAGCGTGGAACACGACATCGAGGACGACCTCGACGACACCGACGTGGAGTTGGAGCGCCTGGCCGATCGGATCGCCCAGCACCGCGGACGGTTGTGGGACCGGATGCACGGCGACCCCACCTGCATCTACTACGTGCAGGCCGCTGAGCTGCGCGAGATTCCCGGGGAATCACCGCTCAGAGGTGAGCAGCGATGAGCAGCGCGCGCACCGTGACGCCCGCCGTGGCGTTGGCGCTGGTGGTGCTGGGCGGCTGCCTGGCTCCGGTCGAGCAGGGCACGGAGGCTGTGCCAGAGGCCGCGCCGGAGGCCGTGACAGCGCAGGTGACTCGCGTGATCGACGGGGACACCCTGGAGGTCGAGGTGGACGGCGCTCGGGAACGGGTGCGCCTGGTAGGGATCGACGCCCCGGAGGTGGGCCGTGATGGTCTGGCCGATGAGTGCGGGGCAGTGCAGGCCAGCGAGGCGCTGAAGGACATGCTCAAGCACGGACAGGTCGACCTCGTAGCTGACGTTGGCGGCACTGAGGACCGCGACCGGTTCGGTCGGCTGCTGCGCCACGTGCATGTCGAGGACCTCGACATAGGACAGTGGCTGGTCGAGCGGGGGTGGGCGATCGCGTGGGCACCACGCTCGGCAGCCCGGCCAGCACGGATGGATCTCTACGAGGCTGCCGAGCAGATGGCACGGGATGAGGGTGTGGGCATGTGGGCCCTGTGCGAGGAGGAGAGAACATGATTCGTTGTCACCACGTCGCGCCCGGACGCCCCTTTAGGGTGGGTGCTGTCCAGCAGGAGCCCACACGGGAGGACACATGGCTCGACGTCGCCGGAGCACGCCTCCCGACCCTAACCAGATGGTCATGGACCTCTGGGCAGAGCCCGAGCCCTCCGAGGAGGTCAGGCGAGATGAACCGTTACGGGCAGATGGCGATGACGCACTGGCAGACGTGGTTGCCGACCCGGCACTCGGAGTTGAGCGACCCGATGACGTTCTACGCCGACCTGGGCGAGCAGGTGGCGGCGATGATCGCCGAGGAGACCAGCCAGGCGACCTCGCGATTGACCCCGAACCCGGACTATTTGCGGGCAGTGGGTCAGTGGAACGCGGTCCGGCAAGGGATCGAGGAGAGGATCGTCTCGGAGATGATCTTGCTGGAGCCCGAGCCGCAGACCCAGGATCTGCCGCAGGTGCCGCTGGAGACCCCCGCAGGGATGCCGGCCGATCCCCAGCACCCTTTGTGGGCGATGCAGGAGGACGAGAGCGTGAGCGTGGAGGCCTTTCGGGCGGCGCTGCGGCAGTGGCGCGCGACGCTGCCGACACCCCAAGACTGACCCAGCGAGGCGCGAGTGATTCCCCGGGAATCACCGCTGAACCCGAGGACGATCCGTTAGTGGCGTTGAGCCGCGATGACCGGGCGCGAGCTCGTCGTGTCGTCGCCGATCGGGCCTCGATGTACGGGGCTCGGATGGGTCGGGAGTCCGCGCTGCGCTACCTCGCAGAGGCCGACCTGTCGCTGGCTCTGACTGCTGATCTGCCCTACCCGGTGCTGCATCGGGTGGCTGATGCTCTGGTGCCCGAGCAGTTCGACATCGCCCAGGCCGATCGTCGCCGGCTCGAGCGTGAGCAGCGTCTCCAGCAGGAGGGGCGGCAGGCGCTGGAGTCCTACATCGAGGGCGCGCAGGGGCCCCAAGAGACCCGCGCCGCGTGGGCCACGCTGAGTGCCCTGGCGGCCGAGGATCCCGACTTCGTGCTGCGAGAAACCGGCGGCTTCCGTGACCCGCTGCACCGCTGGCGCGACACCCTGGGCGAGCGGCTGCAGCGGGTGCAGCCCGAGGAGCCAGACTCCAGCCTGGTGCTCGATCAGCCCGCCGTCCAGAACGTCTCTGGCGCGCCCGCGCCCGACCTTCCGGGGCGGGTGTCGGTGGACCTCCCGGAGCAGGGGTCGCCGGAGCAGGACAGCCCGCCGGTCGTGCGCACCGCGCAGGGGGCCAGTGGTAGCCGACGTCTGGCGGGTGGGGCGCGGGTGCGTGACAACCTCGCTGCGCTGCGGCTCTCGCTGGAGCTGGAGGACGAGGGCCGTGCACCCACGGCGCAGGAGCGGGAGGTGCTGGATGGGTGGCGGTCCTGGGGGGCGGTCCCGGCGCTGTTCGATCCGTCCCGCAGTGAGTTCGAGTCTGCGCGGGAGGAGCTGCTCGACCTCGTCGGCCCGGCTGGCTTCGCTGCTGCACGTCGCACGACGATCAACGCTCACTACACCGATCCCGCGATCGTGGCGCCGATGTGGCGGCTGCTGAACGACGTGGGCCTGGAGCAGGGGCACACGGTGCTGGAGCCGGGTTGTGGCGCCGGCGGCTTCTTCGATGCGGCCCCGCAGGGGGTGCGCCTGCTGGGTGTCGAGCTGGACCCGACCACGGCGCGGATCGCTGCTCAGCGACACCCAGGTGCCGAGATCCGCACCGAGTCTTTCGCCGACACCTCACTGCCGGAAGGGTTCGCCGATGCCGTCATCGGCAACGTGCCGTTCGCCGAAGTTGCGCTGTACGACCCGACCCATAATCCCGGCCGGGGCCTGTCGATGCACAACCACTTCCTCTTCAAAAGTCTGGCGTTGACTGCCCCTGGGGGCGTGGTCGTCGCCCTCACCAGCCGGTACACGCTGGACGCGCGCAGCAGTTTCGCCCGCGAGCAGCTCTATGGGCTGGGTGATCTGCTGGGGGCGGTGCGGCTGCCGAGCGGGGCGCACGCGAAGTGGGCTGGCACCGATGTGGTGACCGACCTTGTGGTGCTGCGCAGACGTGGCCTGCTGGAGGCCCCCGGGGATGACTCGTGGCTGACCGCGACCCCCTCGGCGGAGTTGTCCGGCCTGGCGCTCAACGACTACTGGCGCCAGAACCCGCAACGGGTGCTCGGGCAGATGGTCGTGGGGCAAGGCATGCACGGGAGCACCACACTGGAGGTGCACGCCGGCGACGGGGCGGTGTTGGGGGAGGTGCTCGACGAGCAGCTCATCGAGGTCGCGGACCGTGCCCGTGCCGTGCTCGACCTGGAGCCTGGGCAGATGGTGCTGAGCACCGATCCACAGCGGCAGCTCGTGGCGCCGACACGTCGGGTCGCTCGCACGGCCGACCCGACTCAGGCGATCGGGTTCATGTCGGCGGCCGAAGACGGCACGATCATGCGTCGCTCCAGCACTGGGGAGCTGGAGCCCGCGCCGGTGCCGCAGAGCGCGCAGGCGGAGATGCGGGCCCTGTTGGGTCTGCGCGACACCGTGCTGGAGATGCTGTCGGCCCAGGCCGCCAACGAGCTCGACACCCCGGAGATGGATGCTCAGCGCCGCGTCCTGGCCACCCGGTATGAGGCCTACGTGGCCCGCTACGGCCCGATCAACCGCTACAGCGTCTCTGTGCGTCAGCCGCGCAAGGAGGGCGACAAGCCGATCGAGGCACGTCGTATCCCGACCGCGGTGCGGGTGCTGGCTCAGGACCCGTACGCGGCCACGGTCAAGGCGTTGGAGCTCTTCGACGACACCACCCAGACCGCGACGCCGGCGGCGGTGTTCACGCGGCGGGTGGTGGCCCCGCGCACTCCGGCTGTCTCGGCGGGCAGCCCGGCCGACGCATTGGCGATCTGCTTGGACACCCACGGGCGCGTCGAGCTGGAGCACATCGCGAGCCTGCTCGATGTGTCGCAGGAGCAGGCACGTGAACAGCTCGGGGCGCTGGTGTTCCGCGACCCCGACATCGACCAGCTTGTCCCGGCACAGGAGTATCTGTCGGGCAACGTGCGGGCCAAGCTCGCTGTGGCGCGAGATGCTGCCGAGGCGGATCCTGCGCTGCGGGCTAACGTCGAGGCCCTCACCGCGGTGGTCCCGACCGACCTCGGGCCGGAGGAGATCAAGGTCCGTCTCGGGGCGGTGTGGGTGCCTGCTGAGACGGTGCAGGAGTTCATGCGCGAGATCCTCGATGACGATCGCGCGGAAGTGTCACACGACGGCGGCTCGAACTGGGAGGTCACGGCGTTCCGTCACAGCGTGGCCGCCAGTCAGGAGTGGGGTACGCAGCGGCGACCTGCCCCTGACCTGGCCGAGTCTCTGGCTACGGGTCGGCGGATCGTGGTCGAGGACAAGATCACGGTCGGTGACCAGGAGCGGGTGGTCCTGAACGTCGCCGAGACCGCCGCCGCTCAGGAGAAGGCCGCCGCGCTGAACGAGCGGTTCGGGGAGTGGGTCTGGGAGGACCCGGCGCGAGCTGCCGCCTTGGCAGCCCGTTACAACGAGCTGTTCAACAGCATCGTGTTGCGCAGCTATGACGACACCGAGCACATGACTTTCCCGGGGTTGGCGGCCAACTTCGAGCCGCGCCCGCATCAACGGGCCGCGGTCGCGCGGATGATCCAGGAGCCCACGGTCGGGCTCTTCCACGAGGTGGGTGCGGGCAAGACCGCCGAGATGGTGATCGGCTGTATGGAGCTGCGTCGGCTCGCTCTGGTGCAGAAGCCGGCGATCGTGGTGCCAAACCACATGCTTGAACAGTTCTCCCGCGAGTTCCTCCAGCTCTATCCATCCGCGCAGGTCCTGGCGGCCTCGACCGAGGACCTCAGCGGGGACAAGCGGCGCGAGTTCGTGGCCCGCTGCGCCCTGGGCGATTGGGACGCGGTGATCCTGACCATGGGCGCCTTCCAGCGCATCCCGGTCTCGGCCGAGGCCGAGGCCAACTACGTGATGTCAGCAGCTCAGAGTGAACACGCCCGCCTCGAGTCCGCCCGTGATCGGGGGTCTGAGCGCAGCGTCAAGCAGGCGGAGAAGGCCATCGCCCGAGCCGAGGAGAAGGCGAAATCTCGGCTGCAGGTGCAGCGTGACCCGGGTATCACCTGGGAGCAGACCGGTATCGACTATCTGTGTGTCGATGAGGCCCACTTGTTCAAGAACTTGGCGGTGGAGTCCACTGACCGCTCCTTGGCAGTGGGCGGTAGCCAGCGTGCCGCCGACCTCGATTTGAAGGTGGGCATGTTGAGGGAGCGTGCGGGGGTGCGGGGGCGGGTGCTAACGGCGGCGACGGCCACGCCCATCGCCAACAACATCTCCGAGATGTGGACGATGCAGAACTACCTGCGCCCGGACTTGTTGCGCGCCGCAGGCATCACCGACTTCGACTCCTGGGCGGTCACGTTCGGGCAGTCGGTGACTGACATGGAGCTCGATCCCGCCGGCAGCGGCTACCGGCTCAAAACCCGATTCGCACGGTTCCAGAATGTCCCGGAGCTACTGCGCATGTGGTCGGTCGCCGCCGACGTCAAGACCGCCGAGGACCTCGGACTGCCGACCCCGGAGTTGAGCATCCGTGAGGACGGGACTCGAGGGCCCCGCACGGTGGTGGTCCAAGCGACGTCTGCGACGGCGAAGTACGTGGCCAACCTCGGGGACCGGGCCGAACGGGTCCGCGCGGGAGGCATGGACTCCAAAGACGACAACATGCTGCTGATCACCAACGATGGGCGCGCCGCGGCCCTGGACCTGCGACTCGTCTCCGCGAGGTTCCCACCGGAGCAGCTCAACAGCCCCTGGGACGACACCAAGATCACCGTCGCGGCCGACCACATCGCCTTGGAGTGGGAGGCTCACCGCGAGGACGTCTTCCTGGACGAAACCGGAGCCGCGCACCCGATCCGCGGCGGGCTGCAGATCGTCTTCTGCGATCTAGGCACGCCCCGTGACAAGGAGGAGCAGTTCAGCGTCTACTCCGAGCTGCGCAACGAGCTGGCTGCACGAGGGATGGACCCGGCGCGCGTGCGTTTCATCCACGAGGCCAAAAACGACGCCGAGAAGGCACGCTTGTTCGCCGCGTGCCGCACGGGTCAGGTGGACGTCATCATCGGCAGCACGGAGAAGATGGGCATCGGGACCAACATCCAGTCCCGCGCGGTGGCGTTGCACCACCTGGATTGCCCGTGGCGTCCGGCCGACATCGCTCAACGCGAGGGGCGCATCGTGCGCCAGGGCAACCAGAACGCCGAAATCACGTTGTATCGGTACATTACGGCGCGCACGTTCGATGCGTACTCGTGGCAGACGGTAGAGCGCAAGTCAATCTTCATCAATCAGGTGCTCAAGGGGTCTTTGGACGCTAGGGAGATCGAGGACATCGGTGATGAGGCACTGAGCTTTGCTGAGGTGAAGGCGTTGGCGGCCGACAACCCCCATGCGATGGCCCGGGCGCAAGCGCAGGCGGAGGTGACTCGGCTGGAGCGTGCGGAGAGTGCGCATCACCGCGGGCAGTCCACGCTGGCCTTCACTGCGTCTCAGTTGGAGGGGCGAATCGAGGGCCTGCAGGGGGATATTCAGCGGTTGGAGGCTCTGCCCGCCGCGATCGACACGCGCGGGGAAGCGTTCAGGATGCGGGTGGATGGCCAGGGCCACTCCAAGCGAGTCGAGGCCGGCGAGCAGCTGACCGCCTTGGTGGCAGGCGCACCAGCGACGGTCTCGCCCTACTCCAGCCGCGTCCAGGAGGGCGTGGTGAACGTCGGGGGGATGGACTTCGACTTGCACGTGAGCCGGGCCGATCACAGGTCTACCCCGCAGGTGTCCTTCCGGGCATCTGGCGCGCCGGAGCTGATCCGTGTCGATGTCGACATGCGCTACACCGTCAGCGGTTCCGGGACGGTGACGCGTTTGGAGAACGCCTCGGCCAGTGGACCGCACGTGCTCGGCCGAACCAGGACCGAGCTGGAAAACGCCGAGCGTGAGCTGGACCGCGCTCGGGCCAACATCGGGCGACCCTTCCAACACGCGCAGGCTCTCACGGACGCGCGAGCGGCGTTGGCTGACGTGGAGGCCCAGATCAGTGAGCACCTGGAGAGCCGCAAACCCGCCGAGGCTTGCCCCGCCGAGCAGCTCGTGCCCATCCTGGAGGCGGTGGCGGCTCGACTGCCGGGCGCGGTGCGCGAGGGTGAGGCGATCGAGTTCGCCGGCCAGCGGTGGGCCCCTGCCGATCACTCCGAGCATGAGCCCGTCGCCGGCGCCGAGCTAGGTTTTTGGGGGCATCCGAACGCCGAGGGGCAACCGGTGACCGGGCCGCTGCGGTGGGACTCCCCGCCCGAAGCGGTAGCCAAGTGGATCGAGCGCACGGCCCCGCCACCACCGAGGGCTGCGGTCACCTCACCGGCGCGCACTGCGGGACCGTCCGCGTCGAGCTACGGCTACGGCTCCGGGGCCGGGGCCGCCACGCAGAGGTGGGACCAGAATCAGCCTCCCAGACGCAGCCGGTGACGTCGCGGCATCGAAGCGGTGTCACAGCTCGTCCACAGATGCTCTGGGATCGCGACGTGCTTTTCACATGCGGGAACGCCGCGTACGCCCTGCGCGGTTCCCAGGGCCTAGGCTCGCGACATGGAGATCACTGTGGCCCCATCTGGTCGAGACGCGGTGAATGGAGCGTTGGTGTGCTGCATCGCGGCCGCGCGGCGCCTGGCCGACGAGCTGGAGGTGGAGGCGATGTCGGCGGCGCTGCAGGCGTCGCGGTTGCTTGAGGAGGCCGGCGCGGACCCGGCCGTAGCTGAGGAGTCCGTGGTGGAGGAGACGATGACGCGGCAGCCCTCGGGGCGAGCGTTGCTCACTGCGGCCGCCGAACTGCTGGACGGCGTCGGGGCCGACCAGCGCGGCGCCATGCTCCCGGCGCGCGCCGAGCTCGCGGTGGCGCTGAGCTCCTCCTGATGGCCACGACCGAGGAGCTGCTCAGGGCAGCCGAGCAGTCAGCCTGGCAGGTGCTGCTCGGCGCCCCTGATACCCCTATGGGCGACCGGCACGACACTCAGCGCGCGCAGGCTCTGAAGACGTGGCACCGCGAGGGAGCTGAGCGTCACCTGCAGGCCTGGCCAGCTTTGGCCACGGCCGCGCTGCGTCTAGCGCCCAATCCGCTCTACACCGCGCTGGACGTGGGTCCCGAGGTCATCGACATGCGCATGAACTTGCAGCGCCTGACCGAGCAGCCGTTGCTGTCAAGGCAGCCGAGTCGCGCGCCAGACGCGAACCTCGAGCGTGTGGCGCAGCTGCTGAATGCCGTCGCCGACCTGGAGCCGGGCTACCGGCCCGAGGTCGACGCTCGGGCGCAGCGGATCATGCACACGGTGGCGCGCATGACCCTGGCCCACGTGAGCAATGTCTCGGCGGCCACGGGCGATCAGCTCGGCGCATCTGAACCGGCGCGGTGGGCGCTGACGGCACTCGCCGACCGGATGGGTGTTCCTGCCGTGATAGATGGCAGGTCTCGGCAAGCTCGGGAATCTCGGCGATCTAATGATCTCGGTGTCGAGGTCGTCGCTCCCGAGCGGGCTTCCTTCGAGGCCGACGTCGTGGTCTGGGTCCGGTCGGCGAGGAGAGCGGTTTCCGTTGCTGGGCTAGAGGCGTCCTCAGCGGGGTTCGTGCGGACTATCGAGGATCTGGCCTGGAGTACGCGAGCAGCGGCCGCGTTGCTCGAACATGCTGAGGCGATGCGCCCTGAGCCCAGACAGGAGGCGGGGATCGATGCTGCCAACGCCGCCGCGCGAGGCTGGGCACAACTGGCAGCGCAGTGGCCGCTGTGGTTGGGCAGTGGCGGGCGGCCCGATCCCGAGCAGGTGGCGGTCTCATCCCGGTTGCGGGCCATCACCGGGCCGCTGATTCGTGGCGGTCAACTCCCGGCCACGGTCCCCCATTACCCGGGAGCGGCGCAGGCGCGAGGAGTAGGGTCCAGGATGCTCGCCGACGCCGCCGCGATCGGCGCCACCGTGGCCGCCAGCATTCAGACTGCCGCAGCGCGCCACTCACTGCGTGGCCCTACGCGAGTGATGGCCAGTGAGCTTCGATCACATGCGACCGCTCTGGGCGCCGACGGCCTGGACCTGCCACGCGTGCCCCCGGAGTGGCTGGGAGCAATGCACCGCGGTGGGTGGTCTCCGGTGCCGCCCACGTTGCCGACGATGGCTGCTCTCACAACGACAGCGCACGATGTGGCGCGCCGGGCTGTGTCAGCCGAGGGCATCGCGAGGACCACCTTCCACCGGCCTGCAGCGAGCCTTAGCACGCGCTACGGCTACGGGTACGGGTATGACCGGGGGACCGTTGTCGTCCCGTCGGCAGGAGATGTGCAACGACACCGGTGAACGCCCTGCCCGCATCCGCAGATCGCGGGTGCCGCCCTTGCGCCGTCACTGGGGTCGCCGCGTCCGGCGGAGGGTGGTGGCTGTGATGGTGGCGGTGAGCAGTGGTGCGGCGATCAAGAGCAGGTGGGTGTGGGCGTCGCGGGTGATGGTGATCGCCAGGGCGAGAAGCAGGGTCCAGGCGGTCGCGGAGCGTCCGCGACTGCGGATGAGGGTGATGGGGCAGGCGAGGGCCAGGCTGAGGGACAGGAGCCAGTAGGACAGGACGCGGGGGTCGGTGGTGGCCGTGGTGGTGACGTCGAGGGCGGCGCCGGTGGCCAGCAGCGCCCACGCGCAGGCGAAGGCGCAGGCGAGGGTGCTGAGGTGCAGGGCGCGGTCGATGCCGGTGGCGGGGCGGGGGTTGTGGCGGTGCCACGAGCCGCCGGGGACCTCGGTCCAGGCGCGCCAGCGTAGCCAGCGGCAGGCAGCGTTCATGGCGACGAACAGCCCGGTGGCGATCAGGACGCCGGCGGCCACAGGTGCGGTGAAGCCGACGGTGAGCAGGGCGATGATCGCGGCGGCGCCGAGGACGTCGGTGAGGATGATGAGGACGGCGCGGGTGATCCACCATCCCCGCGCTGTGGAGGTGGTCATCGGGTGCTGGGTGAGCGTGGTGGCGGGCATCGAGGCTCCTTGGGGGTGAGGGGCGGGGCGGGAGGTCACCACGTGATCGTCCCTGGGGCGCGGCGGGCGACTTTCTCGATGGCCTGACGGCTCACCCCGCGTTCGCGGGCGAGCTGGCTGACCGATTGGGTGCGCAGGAGTTCGACGAGGGCGAAGCCGCGCAGCTCGCCCAGGAGGCGGGCTTGCTCGGTGAGGTCCTCAAGCATCTCGCGGGCCAGGCGCTCGACGCCGGCGGCGCCGCCGTAGGGCTGGGACCATCCCGGGGTGCCGCTCATCGCATCGTCGAGGAGCTGCCGGGGGGCGGGGTCCTTCTGGGTCATGCACCCATTGTGCAACCCCTGGGTTGCGCAAGCAACCCGGGTGTTGCGGTAGGCGGTGATGCGCCCGCGCCCAGGAGAGTGCGGCGAGGAGATGGGTCAGCCGGCGCGGCCGTGGTACATCCGGTCGTTGCGGATGCCGAAGCGGTCGAAACTGCAGTTGTAGTTGCGGCCGTGGCGGATCCAGAACGAGCCCTCGGTGATCTGCCCGAGGCGGTGACGGGAGGAGCGCAGGCTCACCGACGGCAGGACGTTGAGGCCGTCGTAGCAGCGCAAGGTGTGGGTCTCGGCGCGGCGGCCTCCGCTGTCTCGGATCCAGCCGGAGGCGACGATCTCGACCCATCCGGGGTGCCGGGGGTGGGCGATCTCCTCGACATGGACACTGCCGCCGGGCCAATCCCGCTCCCACTGATCGATCTTGCGGTAGTTGGCGGCGGCGTCGGCGGTGAGCGGGGCGGCGAGGGCGGTGCTGGCGAGCAGGGCGGTGGTCATCGCGGCGATGCGGGCCGCGCGCGGTCGCAGTTTCATGGGTGAGGGGCTTCCCTTCTGGTGGTGGGTTCTGGTTGCCACCTGTGAGGGGAACACCGTCGAGTCTGGATGTGGGCACGCCCCGTTCGTGCCCTGTGGATGGAGGGAGGGAGGGTTATGGACCTGTGGAAGGCGGTTCGGTCGCGGCGACCAGGCGCACGTCGTGCACGCTGCGTTTGCAGAAGCTGCGGGTGCGGGCCCATTCGCCCTCGACCAGGCGCAGATGCGCCGCGGCGTTGGGACCGGTGACGCAGGATTGACCGGCAGTGGCGGTGCAGCCGGGGCAGTCGTGGGCGCGGATGGCGGCGTCGTAGACCTCGGTGATCGTGGCGCTTTCCTGCTCGGTGACGTGGGAGCGGCAGGGCAGGCCTTCGGCGGCGGTCGTGGTGCCGTCACCGGCGGGCAGGTAGATGGTGGCCGCTCGGCAGGGGTGGCCTGCTGCGGTGGGGCGGTCGCAGGTCAGGGAGGCGCGGTGCTCTTCACGGTTGGCGCGGGCCTGATGAAAGGCGGTGTTGGCGACCAGGTTCTCGCGGTAGGTACCGGCATCGGCGGGGGCGTCCTGGGCCAGGGTGACGATCTGGAGGGGGGTCAGGGGCCCTTTCCAGCGGCGGTGGCTCTCGTTTTCGCGCCACGTCGAGTGCGGGGCGGCGCCGCGCACGGGTTCGCCGTCGGTGACGATTCTCCAGGCCTGCTCCATGTGGGCCAGGTCGACCTCGGGCTGCTCGGAGAGCACGTAGCGGGCGATGTCCTGCAAGTCCAGGGGCAGGTCGACGATGTCGGTCTGCCCGCGCTCTATAACACGGGTCAGGTAGGTGGAGAGGTGGTGCACGATTTCGGTGGTGTCAGCCACGATCGGGTGGGTGCGGGGCGTGGCCGCGCGGCCACCTACGGAGTGGAGGCGTTGGCTCTTGCTGCGACGTCGGCTTGCTTTGCCCATGACCTGAATCTAGCGCTCGGCCCGTTGAGGCGTTGCGGTTGAGGGAAGGGCTAGCTCGTGCTGGAGGAACCGCTCGTCACGGCCACGGGCGCTGTCGGTGAGGTCCTGGGTGACCTCCTCGACGAGGGAGGGGGATGGGGTGGGGCGGATGCGGGGCAGGCCCCAGCGGCTGCGGTGATGCTGCCAGGCCGCCACGATCGCGGCCTTCTCGGGGCCGGGCCGCATCCGGTGGACGGCGCTGCGCTGGGCGGTGCGCTCGGCCCACTGCGGCCCGGTCCACGTGTCAGCCCACGCGGTCGCGTAATCGAGCTCGTCGACGCCGTGGCGGGCGCGCCGGGCGGTGAGCTGCTCGCGCACGCGGATCTGCTCGGCCAACGGCAGGCCCGCGTAGCGCATCGCGGCCTCGTTACGGCGCTCGATCTGCTCATCACGGGTCAGCGCGTGCCACCAGGCGACCTCGCGGGCCCGCTGAGCCTTCAGCGCGACCGCTCGCGCCAGGGACCAGTCCGAGGCGCGGGCCTCGCGGTAGGCGGTGCGCTCGGCGGTGATCGCCGCGGTGCGTTCGGCACGCGCACGGGCTTGAGCTTGTCGATACTCCAGGTCAGGACCGTGGGACGTCAATGACCACCGACCCTGAACATCGACCGCGACGTGGTCCACCGCAGCGAGAGCTTTCAGCGCCGACGCCACAGTGCGCAGCTCAGAAGCAGTCGGCTCCACACCAGCACTGAGCAGACCCTTACCGACCAGCACCTGCAGAGACAGGGAGCCGTGCAGGCGCAGAGTCCGCAGGATCTGATGGCAGGACCGGGGAAGCGCAGCCACCGGGTGGGGTGTGTGACTACTTGGTGGGCAATTTTCCCACAGTGCTCGCATCCTGTCGGGGATGAGCTGGTCGGGGTTGGCGCTGGGGAGGGTCGCCTCGTAGCTGGTGGTGGCGCGGCGGGCCGGGTGGCGGTCCAGGGTGGTGCGGTCCAGGTGGATGACGCCGACGTCGTGCAGCCAGGTGAGGGCTCGCCCGATGACTGGCAGGCTCAGGGCCAGGTCCTCGTGCAGGTCCCGGCGTGGCACGGGCACGCGGGTGCTGCGGGTGCGGGCCATGCGCGCCAGGATCGCGTCACCGACGAGCAGGACCGCCGGTCGGGCCCGAGCGCTCAGGCGTAGGCGGGCGGCCTCATCGAGGCGGGCGTGTGCGGCGGCGAGGTCGCGGGCGAGTTCGCCGGTGAGGGGCTCGCCGGCATCGGGGGTGTCCTCGTTTTCGAGGACGGCGCGGTTCCACACGCTGCGGGTCCAGCGGCGCTGGTCACCTCGGGCGTGGGTCATGGTGGCGGGGTGGGCGGTCAGGATCGCGGTCCACGCCTGATCGTGGCTCCATCCGGCGCGGACCATGTGCGCGGTCGTGATGAGCTCGCGGGTGGAGCGGGAGTGGTCCTGCCCGCCGGTGATGGGCCACTCCCGCCCCGTGGCCAGCCAGGTGGCCACGTGCGGGGGCAGGTCACGGCGCCGACGCGGTCGGGGGATCAACGCCTCCAGGTCCACATCCGGTTGTCCAGGTGACGGCGACTTCGCGCCCGGGCGCTTCCTGGCCGTCTTCGGTGTCGCAGGTGGGGTGAGGGGCGCCAGAGGCTGCAGGGCGGCAGCGAAGACGGCCAGATCGCCTTGCAGGGGCGAGCACGGCAGGCCGTGGCGGTGCGGAGAGGTCAGGGTGCGCAGCGTGCCCGAGCGGCGCGGGTCGATGGCACCGTAGGGCAGGCCACCGAGATCGCGGCGCAGCCGCGCGCACACCTCATCCAGGGCGTGGTCGTCGGGATCAAGGCCGGCGAGCAAGACATGCACGTGGCCGACCCGCCCCGAGGGGCGCACCAGAGCAGCCACGCAGCGGGCGCGTGCCCAGTCCGCGATCGCCTCGCGAGCCACCTGGGCCAGACCAGCAGGAAGGTCGATGTCCACGGCCCGGACACCAGGGCGCAGCGTGCCCATGACCGCCGCGGCCTCACCCTGACCGACCAGCGCCAACCCCGCACGCGCTGTCGCAGGCCACACCCCCGGCAGAAGGTGGTTGTCGCGGTTCAGAATTCGCAGTGAACGCGGCGCCCACAGCAGCTCGTCAAGCTCGTCGACGCTGGTGGCGACACGCCGAGACGCAACCCGGGCACCATCAGATGTGGACTTGCCGGTAGGAATCGCTAGACTAGGTGGCACAAGGCCGCCTCCTCACATCGCATATGAGTGGCTTGTATATGGGGGTCCCGAGTTGGCGCTCGGACCCAAATCTTCTGACGAAGGCTCCCGCTGGTAACGGGGGCCTTCGTCGCGTCTACCCGGTCAAGGGAAGCTCCTCGTCCTTGCGTGGAGGGCGAGGCTGGTCGGGGGCCAGGTCTGGCCTATCGACGTGGTTGGCCAGCACCGTGGCGATGTACTCCGAGAGGCTGTAGCCATCGCGCTCAGCGCGAGCACGGATGACCTTCCCGACCTCGATGTGAGGCCGGGAGACGAACAGGTCACGATCGCCCTTCGACGGGCGTCCCTTACGGATCATGTCCTGATCCAACCATACGTATCTGATAGGTGGCGCGTTGAGCGTCGGTGTGTCGCGGATCATTTCGATCCTTCGCGTGCCCTCGTGGCTGCGAGGCCGTCGCCGTCGACGTGCGCGGCGACGTAGGCGACACGCTTGGACTTGGCGGCGGCGCCGGTCCAGTCCTGCAGAGAGCGGACGGCGCCGGGCAGGGTGGTGTCGTCGACGTCGTGGACGATGGCGATCCGGGTGCGGTGTTGGGCTGCCCAGGTGGTCCAGGCCTCCAGGCGTCGCATGGTGGTGGGCCAGGGCTCGTCGGCGGGAACGGTGAGGCCGATGAGGTCGACGGCCTCGACAACGGTGGCTGCGTCGGGGACGTCGCCGGGCAGGACGCCGGCGGGAGCGACCCACTCGACGCGCACGCCGCTGCGGGCGGCGCGGATCTCGCGGGCGGCGGCGGCTGCGTCGGTGGGGGAGACGTCGCCGGACAGGCGCACGATCGGCGGCGCCGAGGAGGCGTCAGCGAGGCGGGGCACGACCTGGCTCCAGGCGGTGCCGCTCGGCAGAGTCCACACGATCTGGCCGCGGGCGCGGCTGGTGGCGGCGAGAGCAGCGTCGGTGACGGCGGCGGGGTCGGTGACCTCGACGACGACGACGTCCTGGCTGCCGCGCAGGGTGCGGCCCTGGGCGAGCTCGTCGACGGTGACCTCTGGTCCGCGGGGCCAGAGCGCGGCCGGGGTCGCGGGGGGCGGCTCGGTCGTGCTCTGCGCGGCCGCAGTGGGCTCGGGCCGCTCGGCGTGCGCGAGGGTCGGCGCGGTGATGGCCACCGAGGGCGGGGTGCTGGGTGCCTGCGCAGGCGTCGCAGCCGCCGCCGTCGTCGGTGTGCCTGTGGGCGCGGGTCGGGCTGCGGCCGGGGAGGGCTGCTCGCCGCGGCCCGCGACCGGCGCAGAGCGCCGGGAGGGGGCCAGGGTGGTCGTGCTCTGGGTCGGTGTGACTGGGCTCGCCGTGGCCGCGCTCGTGGGCGTCGCGGCCGCAGTCCTCGTGCTGGTGGGCATGGGAGCGGTCTCCTCCTCGGTGGCGCGGGTGGGCGCGTGGCCACGATCGGGCGCCAGGGCGTCGACTGATGACGGTCGCGTGGGTGCGGGTGCGTCCGGGGGTGTCGTGGCGGGCGAGGGCGCCGGGGGAGCGGAGGGAGCCGGC
>JAUNTT010000096.1:2420-8803 GCA_030538555.1 Micrococcus sp. | reverse complement strand
CGCCCTCGTTCTCGGGGCTTGGTTGCGGGGCGTCCTGCTCCGGGTCCTGGTCTGCCGCGGGCTCAGCGGGCTGCTCGGGCGCAGTGGCCTCGTCCACCAGTTCCAGCAGACGATCATCGACGGCCAGCACATGCTCCTGCCCAGACTCCTCGCGCAGGACCAGCCCGGCTCGATCGTCGGTGAGTCCAGTGGCTCGCAGCTCGGCCATGGGTCAGGCGCCTTCCGTCGGGTCCGGGGGAGTCGAAGCGGCGGCCTTGGCTGTCGGCCACGGCACCGCTGACGCGATCCTACTTGCTCTGCTCGGCGCGCCGCTGATCGGTCCGGTCTCCACCGGTCCGTCCCCGGCGCGGGACCGGCCGCGTCCGTCCAGCGGACATGTGCGGTCATCATTTGGTGTGGGGGCGGTAATGGTGCACAATCTACGCGCAACGACGCCGTGAGAGACGGCAGTGCCGTCGCCGGGTGCGTCAGGGGCTGTCAGCGTCAGCAGACCCCAGCATCGACCGCGATGCTGCCCACACACGATCGAAGGCGGAGACCGCAGACATGGCCACCGATTACGACGCCCCCCGCAAGAATGACGATGACGTCAACGAAGACTCGATCGAAGAGCTGAAGTCGCGCCGCACGGACACCCAGTCCGCGGTCGTCGATGAGGACGAGACCGAGGCCGCCGAAGGCTTCGAGCTGCCCGGCGCTGACCTCTCCGGTGAGGAACTGATGGTGCGGGTGCTGCCCGCTCAGTCCGATGAATTCACCTGTGGGTCGTGCTTCCTCGTGCGCCACCGATCCCAGGCGGCACGCGAGAAGAACGGCATGACCTACTGCACCGACTGCGAGGGCTGACACGGCAACGACGCCGTCTCACCACCACGCCACGGCGCCTGCGGCTGAACTCAGCCGTGCGCGCCGTCGGTGTCTGTGCGCTGAGGGGCCAGGGCGTCGTCGTCGACGTCGGGGTCCTCGTCGAGCTCAGGCTCATGCATGGACCCGCCCAGGGCCGCGACGAGCTCCTCGGGGCGTCGGGTGCTGATGAGCCAGTAGGGCGTGCGGTCGCGCTCGTCGGTGATCTGGACGCGCACCACGGGACTGATCCAGCCGCGCATCACCACATAGGCGTGCCCGTGCAGCTTGGCCCGCTGCTGGTCCTGGGCGGCCTCGCCGCGGTAGCCCGTGACCCGGCCGAGAAACTCGCGCTCGATGCGCGCGCGTCCGGCCTGGAACTCGGAGTCCGTCACCACGATGCGCGGCGTCGTGGAGCGCAGCAGGATGATCTCGATGACGAGGAACACTCCCGCGGCCACCAGGCCGGTGGCCAGGCTGATGGGAGCGAACACCAGCACCGACAGCGCTGCCAGCATGACGGCCACGATCCACACTCCGATCGACGGGCTCAAGCGCTCTTCGTAGCGCACGTCGGAGGCGGCAGGTGCAGGGGTGGAGCTCATGGCTCCAGCTTTTCACATGGCCGCCGCCGCGGTCACGGTGATGCCCGTCCCGGTGGCCTCGCCACGACGATCGGCCAGAGAACGGCCAGCGAACTCCGGTAAGGTGGCCGCCTGTGACTGAGCTGAACCGTGTGCGCATCCCACTGCGGCGCCTCGATGCGGACGTCGAGGTGCCCGCCTATGCCCTCGAGGGTGATGCGGGGGCCGATCTGCGCGCCACCGAGGACGTGGTCCTCGCCCCCGGAGAGCGAGCCCTCGTGGGCACCGGCATCGCCATCGCCCTGCCGCTGGGCTACGCCGGCTTCGTCCACCCGCGCTCGGGTCTCGCGGTCCGCCACGGCGTCACCGTCCTGAACGCCCCGGGTACGATCGACGCCGGCTATCGCGGCGAGATCAAGGTCCCGCTGATCAATCTGGATCCGACGACAACCGTCACGCTGCGCCGCGGAGACCGCATCGCCCAGCTCGTGGTCCAGGCTGTGGTGCACGGCGAGTTCGAGATCGTCGACGCGCTCGAGGACTCGGCACGCGGTGCGGCCGGCTTCGGCTCCACCGGAGGCGTCAGCCCGACGGCGCCGTCACCGCAGACACCACACGCCTCCGCTGAGTCCGCCCCCACCCCCGATGAGAGCACGGAAGGACGTGTCACCGCATGATCTTCGGACGCAATCGCACGGTGCGCCACGAGCACATCACCCTGCCCGAGGAGCTCATGGAGGACCGCGACCGCATCGCCGCGGGCCTCGAACCGCGCACCGAGGCCACCCAGGGGCCCTTCGACGCGACCGATCGCACTTCCACCGCCGGGTATGTGGACCTCGGTGCCGTCCGCGTCCGTGCGGTGCAGGGAATGACCCTGCGCCTGGACCTCGAGGACTCGACCAAGCGCATCATCGCCGTCACCCTCGCGCTCGGCTCCTCCGCGCTGCAGCTCCAGGCCTTCGCGGCGCCCCGTCGCGGCGGGCTGTGGGAGGACCTGCGCGCCGAGATCATGGACGCCCTGGGCACGACCGAGGGAGCGGCGGTCTCCGAACAGACGGGCCCCTTCGGCACGGAGATCCTCAGCCGACTTCCTGCCTCGCTGCCTGACGGCTCGCCCGGCTACTCGGTCGCCCGCTTCGTCGGTGTCGACGGTCCGCGCTGGTTCCTGCGCGGCGTCATCCAGGGCGAAGCAGCCCTGGGCCGCGGCGAGGTGGCCGAGCAGATCGAGGCCCTGTTCCGCGACACCGTGGTGGTGCGCGGCGATGAGCCCAAGCCGCCCCGGGAACTGCTCGACCTGCGGGCGCCGGCGGATGCCCGCCCGGTCCGGCGTCGTCGTCCCGGTGCTGCCGAGGGTGCGGCTTCGGAAGGTGCGACAGCGGGCGCCGCGGCCGAGCAGGGGACAGGGCACGAGAACCAGAACACCGGCAGCGCACCGGGCGACGAGCTGCCCGAGCGCGGACCGGAGATGACCGAGGTCCGCTGAGCAGCGTCCTCGGCCCGGTGACGGAGGAGAGAACCCCGGATGGATACGTCCCGCGCTGATCGCGCCCTGGATCCCGACGACGCTCTGCCCACCGCGGGTGCGTCCGACGCTGCCCCGGGCAGCGCTACCACCGAGGGGAACGCGGCAGCCCCGGCCGAGGCCGTGGCTCAGCGACTGGGCTCGGGGACGCGCGTGGACGATCAGGGCCGACTCGACCCGCTGGCGACCGTCGGAGGCGCGCGTGGCATTGTCGAGGCCTCGCTGCCGACCCTGGTCTTCATGGTCGCCTACATGCTCACCACCCAGGTGTGGCCCTCGGCAGCTGCCGCGGTGGGTGTGGCGCTGGTCATGGCGCTCGTGCGCGTGGCTCAGCGGCAGTCACCCGTGCAGGCCGGAGCTGGCATGGTCATGGTCGTGATCTGCGCGGTGGTCGCCCTGACCACGGGCCAGGCGCGCGACTTCTACGTCATTGGCTTCTTCACGAACGCCGGTTACGCCGTCGCCTTCATCGTCTCGATTTTCGTGGGCTGGCCGTTGGTCGGGCTGATCTTCGGCCTCGTCCGCGGTGAGGGCGTGGCATGGCGGCAAGACCCGGCTCGTCGACGGGCCTATGCGGTGGCAACCTGGATCATGGTGGTCGTGCTGCTGTCCCGGCTCGCGGTGCAGGTGCCGCTGTACTTTGCCGAAGCGGAGACGCTGTTGGGAGCGGCACGACTCGTGATGGGGCTGCCCTTCTACGCGCTCGGCCTGTGGCTGGCGTGGCGGGTCTCTGCACCCGCAGAGCGGAGCGGAATCGTCCGCCTCGGGACGGGACCGCGCTGAACGCGGTCTGACCAGGGCATTCAGTGGCCGTGCGCGTCAAGGCCCTGGCGGCGGACGTGCTTGAATGGGGGTGTCATCACCGCATCGTGGTCTACGTCTCCGCGCTGCACGGTCATGAAGGGAGCCGCACATGGCGATTGCTGAAACCGCGCACGACACAGTGGATCTGGACCGCAGCATCGAGGTGGACGTGGGACCGGTGGCCCACGGGGGGCACTGTGTGGCGCGGCACGAGGGTCGCGTCATCTTCGTCCGCCATGCGATCCCGGGGGAGCGGGTGCGTGTGGCCCTCACTGAATCTGAGCCGGGCGCGCGCTTCTGGCGCGGTGACGCCGTCGAGATCCTGCAGGCCTCCGAGTTCCGCCGGATCCACCAGTGGAAGCTCGCGGACATGCTGCGCGCCCACGCCTCCGTGCGCCTGCCGGTCGGCGGTGCCGAGTTCGGACACATCGTGGTCCCGCATCAGCGCCGACTCAAGGCCCAGGTCTACCGTGACACTGTCTCCCGGATCGCCGGTGTCACCCTCGACCCGGCCGTGGAGATGGCGGGCGAGGACGAGCCCACCGGACAGCGCTGGCGGACCCGCAATGCCTTCGCGGTGACCCCGGCCGGTCACATCGCCATGCACGCCCACCGCAGCTCCTCGCTGGTGCCCGTGCGCAACATGCCCCTCGGCGTCCCCGCGCTGGATGCCCTCACGCTGTGGGACGCTGACTTCACGGGTGCTGAGCGCGTCGACGTGGCCACCCCCGCCGACGGCTCTCGTCCGCTCGTCCTCGTCACGCCGACCCCGCAGACCCGCCAGGATGAGGCCAAGCTCGCGCGGCTGCGCAAGCGCATCAAGCGCCACCTCACGTCCCTGGACGCGGAGGTCTCCGCGGGCCTGCTGTTCCCCGGCGCGAGCCCCATCGAACCCAGCTCCATCGAGAAGCTGTCCGGGCGCAAGTGGGTTGAGGAGACCGTGGTCTCCGAGCGAGGCGGCACCCGGACCTACCGTGTCAGCGGGGACGGCTTCTGGCAGGTGCACAAGGACGCTCCGGCCACACTCGTGGACGCCGTGCTCGCCGAGGCTGACCCGCAGTCCGGTCAGGTGATCGCCGATCTCTACGCGGGTGCCGGGCTCTTCTCGGCCTACCTGGCCGACGCCGTCGGGACGGAGGGCGCGGTGCTCTCGGTCGAAGCCGCCCCTGGCGCCTCGCGCGACGCGTTGCGCAATCTCCATGCCCTGCCCCAGACCCACGTCCTCAACGGCACCGCCGACAAGGTGCTGGGCAGCTGGCTCACGAGTCGCGAGGCGGGAGTCGACGCGGGCGGCCTGGACGGTCGCACGCTGGACACCGTCGTCCTCGATCCGCCGCGGGCGGGTGCGGGGCGCAAGGCCATCGAGCGGATCGTTGCCCTCGAGCCGGCGAAGGTCGTCTACGTCTCGTGTGACCCCGCCTCCTTCGCGCGGGACCTCGGATGGCTGCTGCACGGTGGCTATACGGTGGCCCACGCCCGGGTGATCGACCTCTACCCGGACACCCATCATCTGGAGTCCGTGACCACGTTGGTCCGCTCCGCGTGACCCGCGCGGCGGCGTGGCCGGAGACTGCCGGTGACATCGCCGCAATCAAAGAGTGACCCAGCTCGCTTCACGGTAGGCTGGGAGCTGACTGCGGCAGGGTGACTGAGGCCGCCGGTCCCGGTTGCGCCGGGCCGGTGTCGAGGCCCTTGCCGTGTGTGACCCTCATCGGACGAACGGCCCGGTTGCAACCTGGGGCGGGAAAAGGAGTCCTCGTGACCACTGTTGACAGCTTCGGCTCGAAGGGCGTCCTCGACGTCGACGGCGCCGAGTACGAGATCTTTCGACTGAGCAAGGTGGAGGGCGCCACCACGCTGCCCTACTCCCTCAAGGTCCTCCTGGAGAACCTGCTCCGCACCGAGGACGGTGCCAACGTCACCGCCGAGCAGATCAAGGCCCTGGCCTCGTGGGACCCCACGGCTGTGCCGGACACCGAGATCCAGTTCACCCCGGCCCGCGTGATCATGCAGGACTTCACCGGCGTGCCCTGCGTCGTGGATCTGGCCACCATGCGTGAGGCCATCGAGGAGCTCGGTGGCGATCCGACCCGCGTGAACCCGCTGTCGCCCGCCGAGCTGGTCATCGACCACTCCGTGCAGATCGACCACTTCGGCAACGACGCCGCCGTCGAGCGCAACATGGAGATCGAGTACGAGCGCAACGGCGAGCGGTACAAGTTCCTGCGCTGGGGCCAGACCGCCTTCGATGACTTCAAGGTCGTGCCCCCGGGCATGGGCATTGTCCACCAGGTCAACATCGAGAACCTGGCTCGTGCCGTCATGACCCGTGAGGTCGACGGCGTCCTGCGCGCCTACCCGGACTCCTGCGTGGGCACCGACTCGCACACCACCATGGTCAACGGCCTGGGCGTGCTGGGCTGGGGCGTGGGCGGCATCGAGGCCGAGGCCGCCATGCTGGGCCAGCCCGTGTCCATGCTCATCCCGCGCGTGGTGGGCTTCAAACTCACCGGTGAGATCCCCGCCGGCGCCACCGCGACCGACGTCGTGCTCACCATCACCGAGATGCTGCGCGCCCACGGTGTGGTCGGCAAGTTCGTCGAGTTCTACGGCGAGGGCGTGGGCTC
>JAUNTT010000096.1:0-2410 GCA_030538555.1 Micrococcus sp. | reverse complement strand
CGCCACCATCGGCAACATGTCGCCCGAGTTCGGCTCGACCGCGGCGATGTTCCCGATCGATGAGGTCACCCTCGACTACCTGCGTCTCACCGGCCGCTCCGCCGAGCAGGTCGCCCTCGTGGAGGCCTACACCAAGGAGCAGGGCATGTGGCATGACCCGGCCGCCGAGGTGAACTACTCCGAGTACCTCGAGCTGGATCTGTCCACCGTCGTGCCCTCGATCTCCGGCCCGAAGCGTCCCCAGGACCGCATCGAGCTCTCGGACTCCAAGGATCAGTTCCGTAAGGACCTGCACAACTACGCCACCGAGGACGAGGCCGGCGCCGGTCGCCCCTCCAAGCTCGTGGACGTGGCCATGGAGGACGGCCGTGAGTTCCAGCTGGACCACGGTGCCGTGTCCATCGCCTCGATCACCTCGTGCACCAACACCTCCAACCCCTCGGTCATGATGGCCGCGGGCGTGTTGGCCCGTAACGCCGTGGCCAAGGGCCTCCAGTCCAAGCCGTGGGTGAAGACCTCTGTGGCCCCGGGCTCGCGCGTGGTCACCGACTACTACGAGAAGTCCGGTCTGCGCGAGTCGCTCAATGACCTCGGCTTCAACGTGGTCGGCTACGGCTGCACCACCTGCATCGGCAACTCGGGCCCGCTCGAGTCCGAGATCTCTCAGGCCATCCAGGACAACGACCTCTCGGTGACCGCGGTGCTCTCGGGCAACCGCAACTTCGAGGGTCGCATCAACCCGGACATCAAGATGAACTACCTGGCCTCCCCGCCGCTGGTGGTCGCCTACGCGCTGGCCGGCACCATGGACTTCGACTTCGAGAACGAGGCCCTGGGTCAGGATCAGGACGGCAACGACGTCTTCCTCAAGGACATCTGGCCGGATCCGACGGAGGTCCAGGAGATCATCGACGCCTCGATCGACACCGACATGTTCACCGAGCAGTACGGGACGATCTTCGACGGTGACGAGCGCTGGCAGGCCCTGGACACCCCGTCCGGCAAGACCTTCGAGTGGGACGAGCAGTCCACCTACGTGCGCAAGCCCCCGTACTTCGAGGGCATGTCCGCGCAGCCGGAGGCCGTGACCGACATCGAGGGCGCCCGCGTGCTGCTCAAGCTCGGCGACTCCGTGACCACGGACCACATCTCTCCGGCCGGTTCCTTCAAGTCCGACACCCCCGCGGGTCGGTACCTGATCGAGAACGGCGTGGAGCGCAAGGACTTCAACTCCTACGGCTCCCGTCGTGGCAATCACGAGGTGATGATCCGCGGCACCTTCGCGAACATCCGCATCAAGAACCAGCTGCTTGACGGCGTGGAGGGCGGCTTCACCCGCGACTTCACCCAGGAGGGCGCGCCGCAGGCCTACGTCTACGACGCCGCGCAGAACTACGCGGAGGCCGGCACCCCGCTGGTCGTGCTGGGTGGCAAGGAGTACGGCTCCGGGTCCTCGCGTGACTGGGCTGCGAAGGGCACTGCACTGCTGGGTGTCCGCGCCGTGATCACCGAGTCCTTCGAGCGCATCCACCGTTCTAACCTCATCGGCATGGGCGTGCTGCCCCTGCAGTTCCCCGAGGGTGAGAACGCGGACTCGCTGGGCCTGGACGGCACCGAGACGTTCTCGATCACCGGCATCACCGAGCTCAACGAGGGCCGGACGCCGAAGACCGTCAAGGTCAGCGCCGCCAAGGAGGACGGCTCCACCGTCGAGTTCGACGCCGTGGTGCGCATCGACACCCCCGGCGAGGCCGACTACTACCGCAACGGCGGCATCCTGCAGTACGTGCTGCGCCAGATCGCGGCGAAGTGATGCGCTGAGTCGCCGCACCACCGGCCCCGCCCGCCACGGTTTTGAACCGTGGCGGGCGGGCTCTTCTGTGAGATGACCCTCAACCCGTCTTGATCTGGATCAATGACCCTCCAGGACGATGTGCGATCTTGCTGTACACGCCCCATGTCTGGGCGCCGCCCTTGTGTATTCCATATGCGTAACCTCCCGCATACCAAGGGCCGCCGGAGTCTCCACCAGCTTGTCGGACACCGTCGACGCGAACGAAAGCGTCCTCACAACGCACGCCGTTGCATGCGTTGGTCCACGTTGGACGGTACCTGGTGGTGGTCACATATCCGCAGCTGTGTCCTGTGGTGCGACCGCGGTGGCACAGGTGGGTGCCCTGAGCAGCCGCACGCGTCCCAAGCACCCTGACATGCTGACCGCCCGTCCAATAAGTTCCGACGGTCGATTCGCTGACACTGCGAAATTCGATGTCAGCAACGGCACCGTGACTATGTGCGCGGCGCGTCGAGGGTCGAAGGACGTTAGACCCAACATGGTAATACCCCAGGGAAGTGCTATTGCAATGCGCCGCCGTGAGGATTCCGTTGCGGCATGTTTGGCCTATGGCCT
>JAUNTT010000095.1 GCA_030538555.1 Micrococcus sp. | reverse complement strand
CTCAGCCACGTCCGCCTCCGCGGCGCTCGGCCACGTACATGCCGGCCGCCTTGTGCACGGCGCCGCGGCCGCGGCGGCGATCCCCCGCCGCGTCATAGGCCAGGGCGAGGCGGAACCACGAGCGCCAGTCCTCCGGAGCGGCCTCCGTCTCGGCACGGTAGGTCTCGAACTGCGCGTCCGCGGTGGCGCGCTCGATGCGTCCGCCCGGCGAGCGCGGCAGGTCATCCACGGGCAGCCGGTTCTCGGCGGCCAGCGTGCGAGCCATCCGCTCCGAGAGGTAGCCGAAGCGCAGCTCACGGTAGAGGGCCCACACGCCCACCACGGTGACACCGAGGATGCCGACCCCGATGCCCTTGGCTGCCAGCTGGGGCGCCTGAATGAACGCGATGCCCGAGTACAAGGCGAAGCCGAGGAACAGCGCGAGCAGGACCGCCACGCCTCCCACGATCAGCTTGGTCACCCAGCTCGGCTGCGGGCGGTACTCACCGCGGGTGTACTGGGGCGACTCAGTCAAGATCGAGGTATCCGTCCAGTCCGTAGGTGAGCCCCGGACGCTGGGCCACGGTGCGCAGCCCCAGCAGCACGCCAGGCATGTAGGCGCCACGGTCGAAGGCGTCATGGCGTACGGTCAGCTGCTCGCCGGGACCGCCCATGAGCACCTCCTGGTGCGCTTCCAGTCCGCGCAAGCGCACGGCGTGGACGCGCACGTCGTGTACCAGGGCCCCGCGGGCGCCGTCGGGGTCATGCTCGGTGGCATCCGGGGAGACCGGCACTCCGGCCGCAGCCCGGGCCTGACCGATCAGCTCGGCGGTGCGCACTGCGGTGCCCGAGGGCGCATCGAGCTTGGCCGGGTGGTGCAGCTCAACCAGCTCCACCGACTCGAAGTACCGGGCGGCCTTCGCGGCGAAGGCCGAGGCGAGCACGGAGCCCACGGAGAAGTTCGGGGCGATCAGCACGCCCACCTGCGGATCGGCACCCAGCTGGGCCTTGAGTCGTTCCCGTCGCTCGGCCACCCACCCCGAGGTGCCGACCACGGCATGCAGGCCGTGCTCCACCGCGAAGGCCACGTTGTTCTGCGTGGCGTCCGGGACCGTGAGGTCCAGGATGTGGGTGGCGCCGGCGTCGAGCACCGCCTGCAGGGAGTCTCGCGAGCCGAGCGCGGCCACCAGGCTCAGGTCCTCGGCCGCCTCCACGGCGGCGTGGGCGTAGGTGCCCATCTTTCCGCGGGCGCCCAGCAGGGCCACACGGATCTGGGGGGAAACGGCATCGGCGGACGTCATGGACTCCAGCCTACTGGTGTCCATGACGCCCGCCGATGCGCGGTGTGTGCGCGAGGTCAGTCCGTGGCGCCCGCCTGACGGCGGTCGTTGATCTGACGCTCCTGCGCCACCCACTCGCTGTAGCCGGGATCGTCGGCCATGAACGCGGCAATCTCCGGGCCCGCGGCCTCCAGCTTCGGATCATGGCGCAGATACAGCTTGGTCTCGCGCGCCACCAGACCGGAGAGGATGATCAGGCCGATGAGGTTCGGCAGGGCCATCAGACCGTTCATCACGTCGGAGAACAGCCAGACCAGATCGAGCTCCTGGGTGGCACCGAAGAACACGACCGCGGCGAAGATCACGCGGAAGGGCATGATCAGGCCGGCACCGAAGAGGCGCTCCACCTGGCGCTCGCCGTAGTAGGACCAGCCCAGGATCGTGGAGTACGCGAACAGGGCCAGGCCGATGGTGACCACCCAGTGACCCCACTGACCCGGCAGGCCGGTGGAGAAGGCCTGGCCGGTCATCAGGGCAGCCGAGACCTGCTCCCCGGTGTTCGGGTCGACATTGGACCACGTGCCGGTGGTGATGATGACCAAGCCGGTGAAGGACACCACGATGATCGTGTCGATGAAGGTCTGGGTCATGGACACCAGGCCCTGACGCACGGGATGGGTGGTCTGTGCGGCGGCGGCGGCGATGGCCGCGGAGCCCATGCCGGACTCGTTGGAGAAGATGCCGCGGGCCATGCCGTAGCGCACGGCGGCGGCCATGACGGCGCCGGCGAAGCCACCGGTCGCGGCGGTACCGGTGAAGGCATCCGAGAAGACGAGGCCCAGGGCAGGCAGGATCTGGTCCACATTGACGATGAGGATCCACAGGGCCGCGCCCACGTAGAAGATGATCATGACGGGCACGAAGCCGGCGGTCACCTTGCCGATGGACTTGATGCCGCCCACCAGCACGGCCAGCGTCAGCACGGCCAGCACGATGGCCGTGACGAGGGTGTCCACCCCGAAGGAGGACTCCACGTTGGCGGCGATCGAGTTGCTCTGGGTCATGTTGCCGATGCCGAAGCAGGCCAGCAGCGCCGCGATGGAGAAGAACAGGCCGAGGAACTTGCCCAGCGGACCCTTGATGCCGCGCTCGAGGTAGTACTGCGGGCCGCCGGACTTCGCACCCGTGGCATCCGTGGTGCGGTAGCGGACACCCAGGAAGGCCTCCGCGTACTTCGAGGCCATGCCGAGCACGCCGGTGACCCACATCCAGAACAGCGCGCCGGGGCCGCCGAGGCCAATCGCGGTGGCCACGCCCACAATGTTGCCGGTGCCCACCGTGGCGGCCAACGCCGTGGTCAACGCTTGGAACTGCGAGATGTCACCCTCAGCAGTGGCGTCGTCCTTGCGACGCAGCAGGCCCAGCCGCAGCCCGGCACCGAGGCGCACGAACTGGATCAGGCCCAGGCGCACCGTGAGGTAGAAGCCCGTGATGGCGAGTAATGGAATGAGGACGAAGGGGCCCCAGATGATGCCCGAGAGGGTGTCGAGAAAGCCGGTCAGGCTTTCGATGATGCGTTCCATACGCAGGCTCTTCTCTGTCTACAGGTGGCGAGTGATGGGGTGAATGTACTGCCACCACCGGCCTGCGCGGTGATCGGTGTCACATAGTGGACGGCCCGACGACGACCCGCGCCCGCTCGCTGCCCGCCAGCCGTGCCGCCACGGCCATGACCTCGTCCGCACCCACGGCTCGCACGCGCTCCAGCGCCTCGGTCATACCGGTGAACTCCCCCGTGGACAGCTCCGCGCGGCCCAGCCGGGACATGCGCGCCCCGGTGGACTCCATGCCCAGCACGGTGCCGCCGCAGATCTGCCCGTGGGCTCGGTCCAGTTCCTCGGCCGTGACGGGCTCGCTGGCCATGCGCTCCAGCTCGGCCTCCATCAGCGCGGCCACCTCGTCCACGCGCCCGGGCTGGCAGCCGGCGTAGAGGCCGAAGTAGCCGACGTCGGAGTACCCGGCGGTGAACGCGTACGTGGAGTACGCCAGGCCGCGCCGCTCGCGGATCTCCTGGAACAGGCGGCTGGACATGCCCCCGCCGAGAATCGTGCTCATGACCCCCAGGGTGTAGCGGTCGTCGTCGGCGGTCGCGAGGGATCGTCCGCCGACGATCACATGGGCCTGCTCCACCGGCTTGGTCACCGTGTGGGTCCCGACGGCGATGCTCGCCCGGGCGGCCGCCTCGGTGTCCACGGCGCGACGCGGGGCCGGGGTGGCGCCGTCGGGAAGATCCCATCCTGCGCGGGACAGCGACGCGGCGACCAGGGCGCACACCGCGTCATGGTCAAGACCGCCGGCGGCCGTGACCACCAGCTCGTCTGCGCGGTACCAGTGCTGGTAGTGATCCCAGACGTGCTCGCGCTCCACACCGCGGATGGTCTCCGGGGTGCCGCCGATCGGACGGGCCAGGGGGTGCTGTCCCAGCACCACCTCGGCGAGCTTCTCATGCGCGACGTCGACCGGATCGTCGGCATCCATGGCCAGTTCCTCGAGGATCACCCCGCGCTCGGTCTCCATCTCGCCGGCGTCGATGACGGAGGCCGCCACCATGTCCGCCAGCACGTCGATGGCCATCGGCAGGTCCTCGTCCAGGACGCGCGCGTGGTAGACCGTGGACTCCTTGGCGGTGCCGGCGTTGGACTCGCCGCCCACGCGGTCGAAGGCCGCGGCGATGTCCAGGGCCGAACGGGTCGGCGTGCCCTTGAAGAGCAGGTGCTCGAGGAAGTGCGTGGATCCATAGCCGTGGGCGAACTCATCGCGCGAACCCACCGCCACCCAGAAGCCCACGGTGACGGAGCGCTGATTCGGCATCGACTCGGTGAGCACCCGCACTCCCCCGGGCAGCACGCTGCGGCGCACCACCGCGCCGGCGGCGTCGTCGGCGATCGTGCCGGTGAAGTCGAGGGGGATCTGCGTTTGGGTGTCCGTGGGGCTGGCGGTCATGCGCTCCATTGTGCCCTGCGCTGGCGGGCGCGCTGCTCGGCCGGGCCGGGGCGCGGGAGCAGCCACCCGATCACGGTGAGCGTGCGGCGGGCCAGCCAGCGGGTAACGGAAGGGCTGGGGCTCGCGCGGACTCCCAGCAGCGCGCGGTGCGCCGGGTCAAGGGTGTCCACGACGGCGACGAACAGGGCGGCGTAGCCCGCGCGAAGGTTGCGTTCGAACGGCGGGCGGCGCAGGAAGCGGACCACCTCGTCCACGCGGGGCCCGCCGGTGAGCTCCCCGGCCAGGAAGCGCTCGAGCTCGGCGTTCAGCTCGGCGACGCTGCGCGGCGGGTCGGCAATGCCCATCAGCTCCGCCGCGAGCGCCCATTCGCGCACGTAGGTGTCCGCGCCGGTCTCTCCCGGTTGTGAGGTGGCGGTGCGCGGCACGGGACCGGTGAAGTCCTCATAACACCGCAGGAAGGCGTCGGTGAAGGCGATGTGCACCCAGCGGGCCAAATGCTCGTCATTGGCGCTGTAAGGCCGCTCTTCACCATCGCGGGTGCGGTACGTGCCCACGACCGGCTGGTGCCGGCGAGCCACGTAGTCACACGCGGCCCGGGCCTGCTCGGTGGACCCGTACGTGACCGTGAAGATCCAGCGGATGGTGCCGGCGAGCCTCGCCAGCGGATCGCTGCGGTAGGCCGAGTGCTCCGCGACGCCGGCCAGGGCACCGGGGTGCAGCGCTTGCGTCAGCAACGCGCGGATCCCGGCCGGAATCGTGGACATGCCCCCGTGAACCTCCCAGACGGCCGAGTCGGGTCCGTAGTGGCCGGCGTCGTTGCCGTGGGCGAGTTCGTCCTGCCAGGCGGGCACGGCACCCGAGCGATCCTTCGTAAAGGTGTAGAGCAGACTCGCTCTGAACGGCGCCAGGACCCGCATGGCCGCCCAGGACGTCCACGGGGGCCGCGGGTCGGCGGGGTGGGGGTCGCCCATTGCTCCCCTTGACGCTGCCGTGCTCACTCCCCCAGCCTACGTCGCTGACCTGGCGGTGCCGTCAGACCCCAGACACACCACCGCCCCGTCGCTGCCAGTGCAGGAACGGGGCGGTGATGTGGTCTAGCCTCGAGCGATGGCCAACGGTTCGCCTCGGCGTTCTTCGCCAAGCGCGGAACCCCGGTCATTCCAGCCCGGTCAGCTTGTCCGAGAGAAGTAATCACTTGTGCACGTGAGGCACACATGCCGACGCTGTGGGTCATGCCTGACCCGCGAATCGTTGCACGACGCGTGATGACAACCGTGAGCGCGGGGTCATGTTCTCAAGGCCCGGAAGTGAGTATCGACGCTCTACGTCGGCTCTACACCAGAACCTGTGTGACGTTCACCCTGCGACACGGTCGTCCCGTGTTACGCCCTTGAGCAGCCGTTGGCGCTCAGCCACACCCTCACCTCGGCACCGCCGCAGCCGCCGCAGCCGTCGCAGGCATGGTGTTATCAAAACGTGACAAATCCCGGTAGCGCGAGGTCGCAAGGCGCCGTACGATCGTCACCAGGAATCGACCCTGGTGCGAAATGGAGCAACGCAGATGCCCGTATTTTTGCACCTCACCGCCGCAGCCGCCTCTGCCGCCTTGGCGATGCCTACAGCGGCGAGCACAGTCTCTGCCAGTCCAACGCTCCTCGAGGCAACGAGCACCGCGGAGGCCCGTTCCGCAAAGGAGCGAGGTAGAGATTTCACTTTCTCCTTCATTGGATTGCCTCATCACAAAATTGGGGACAATGTCAGCAATAGTGACATACAGGACATCATGACTCAGGGCGATGGCGTCGATCGCAGCGTACCCGCGTCGCTGGTTGAGCTAACAGACCGTGACGGCGCCCAGAGTTTTGCGCTGGAGAGTGCGGCAAATACATTGTCCTCTCGACCCTACGTCTTCAAGACTTGGCGCGATTCTCGAGATAAGGAAGTAGTGCTCTGGAGCGATGCTAACCTAAAGCTTGTGTACACGCACAACGTAACATGGGAGGTGGCGCGGGCCGTTACTCAAAAACCACGGTCTCTCATCTACGAAGGTGGTCCATCGTATCGCTACGAAGCGCTTGCCCAAAAAATCACTTGCACTGGATTCTGGTTCTTCCCTCAGTGCAAAGTTGTCGACTCAGTGACGGTGCGAACAATCATTGATTACCGAAACCAGTACGATCGGACTAAAGGCATAGTAACGACCTATTGCCCACCCTACCAGGGCGCATGCCCATCGTTCGTGAAAAATGCGATAAATCGGTGAGCGCAAAAGTCGTGGAAGCACACCGCCGCCCACCCTTGGAGTCGTTCTTCATGGAGCTCTCGGCCATGGAGCGCGCGCAGGACAAGTCCGTGATCACCGGGGTGTTTCCTGACGATGGCCGTCGGGCGCGTCTGACCGTGGCCGATGACGTGGACGTCGTCGTGGACCTCCCCATCACGCGTTTCAGGCTGTGGGAGACTGTGTCCGAAGCGGCGATGAAGCAATTAAGACGACCCTCCGCCGCCCCCGAGCCAGCCGTCCCCCCTCCGGGAGATCCCCATGACGGGTGGGTGGAGCTGTGCTATGACCTGCAGTACCAGTACTCCCTGCGAGACTTCGGCACCCCGGTCGCCCTGTGCTCGGTCACGCGCGAGGGCGGCGGCGCTCAGATTCGCCTAGTCGCCCTGGGACACACGCGCACCTATCCCGTCGATCTGCGCACCTTCGTCGGCATCAGCGCCATCCTCGAAGACTGCGTCATCGACTTCCTCAACGACATCAACTCCTGAGCAAGGCAGCCTGTCTCCAGACACACCACCGCCCCGTCGCTGCCAGTGCAGGAACGGGGCGGTGGTGTGAGGCACGGCACCGGATCATCCGGTGCGGGTAGCCGGATCAGGCTTCGTCGGTCTCCTCGGAGTCCTCCGAGCCAGCCTCGGCGTCCTCGGCGACCACGGGGGCCAGCGAGAGCTTGCCACGGTCGTCGATCTTGGTGATCTCCACCTGGACCTTCTGGCCCACGCCCAGGACATCCTCGACGTCGTCCACGCGCTTGCCGTCGTTGAGCTTGCGCAGCTCCGAGATGTGCAGCAGACCGTCCTTGCCCGGGGTGAGCGAGACGAAGGCGCCGAAGCTGGTCAGCTTCACCACGGTGCCGAGGTAGCGCTCGCCGACCTCGGGGACCTGCGGGTTGGCGATGGCGTTCACGGCGGAGCGGGCGGCCTCGGCGGAGGCGCCGTCGGTCGCACCGATCAGCACCGTGCCGTCATCCTCGATGGTGATGTCCGCGCCGGTGTCGTCCTGGATCTGGTTGATCATGGCGCCCTTGGGGCCGATGACCGCACCGATCTTGTCCACCGGGATCTTCACGGCGATGATGCGCGGCGCGGTGGCAGCCATCTCGTCCGGGGCGTCGATCGCGGCGTTGAGCACCTCGAGGATGTGGACACGGGCCTCACGGGCCTGGGTCAGGGCGGCGGCCAGCACGGAGGCCGGGATGCCGTCGAGCTTGGTGTCCAGCTGGATCGCGGTGATGAACTCGGAGGTACCAGCCACCTTGAAGTCCATGTCGCCGAAGGCATCCTCGGCACCGAGGATGTCGGTCAGCGCCGCGTACTGGGTCTGGCCGTCCACCTCAGCGGAGACCAGGCCCATGGCGATGCCGGCCACCGGGGCGCGCAGCGGCACACCGGCGTTGAGCAGGGACAGCGTCGAGGCGCAGACCGAGCCCATCGAGGTGGAGCCGTTGGAGCCCAGTGCCTCGGAGACCTGGCGGATCGCGTAGGGGAACTCTTCGCGCGTCGGCAGCACCGGGACCATGGCGCGCTCGGCGAGCGCACCGTGGCCGATCTCGCGGCGCTTGGGCGAACCCACGCGGCCGGTCTCGCCGGTGGAGTACGGCGGGAAGTTGTAGTGGTGCATGTAGCGCTTGGAGGTCTCCGGCGCCAGCGAGTCAATCTGCTGCTCCATCTTGAGCATGTTCAGCGTGGTGACACCCATGATCTGGGTCTCGCCGCGCTCGAAGATCGCGGAGCCGTGCACGCGGGGCAGGACCTCGACCTCGGCGGTGAGGCGGCGGATGTCCGAGAGACCACGGCCGTCGATGCGGACCTGCTCGGTCAGGATGCGCTGGCGCACCACGTTCTTGGTCACGGAGCCGTAGGCCTTGGCGATCTCGCTGCGGCGCTCGGCAAACTCCTTGCCCTCGCCCGCGAGCTCCTCGATGACCTCGAGGTGGTAGGCGTCCGAGGCGTTCTGGCGCTCCTGCTTGTCCGCGATCGAGAAGATCTCGGTCAGGCGCTCGGTGGCCAGGGACTCGACGGCGGCATAGGCGTCGTCTTCGTAGTCCCTGAACACGGGCACCTCGACCGGGGCCTTGGCAGCACGGGCGGCCAGGTCGGCCTGCGCCTCGCACAGGGCGCGCAGGAACGGCTTGGCGGCCTCGAGGCCCTCAGCCACGATCTCCTCGTTAGGGGCGGCGGCGCCCTGGTTCTTGATCAGGTCCCAGGCACCGTCGGTGGCCTCGGCCTCGACCATCATGATGGCGACGTCGTCACCGGCCACGCGGCCCGCGACGGCCATGTTGAACACGGCGTCCTTGAGCTGCGAGTGCTTCGGGAAGGCAACCCACTGGCGATCGCCGGAGCCGTTGTCCAGCAGGGCGATGCGCACGCCGCCGATCGGGCCGGAGAACGGCAGACCGGAGAGCTGGGTGGACATGGAGGCCGCGTTGATAGCGACGGTGTCGTAGATCTCGTCCGGGGCGATCGAGGTGACGGTCACGACGACCTGGACCTCGTTGCGGATGCCCTTGGTGAAGGCAGGGCGCAGCGGGCGGTCGATCAGACGGCAGGTCAGGATCGCGTCGGTCGAGGGGCGACCCTCGCGGCGGAAGAACGAGCCGGGGATGCGCCCGGCGGCGTACATGCGCTCCTCGACGTCCACGGTGAGCGGGAAGAAGTCGAAGCCCT
>JAUNTT010000003.1 GCA_030538555.1 Micrococcus sp. | reverse complement strand
GACTGGTCACTTTTCAACCGTCGGAAACTGGTCACTCTTCGACCGTCGTTGACAGCGGCGACCGCACGCACCCGAATACCGCCCACAGGGTTGTGGAGGCCTCAACGAAGTCCGCTCCCAGAAGGAGCGGAGACCATCACTTCACGCCTCCGCCGACTACTTTCTCGGCGCCTCAACGAAGTCCGCTCCCAGAAAGAGCGGAGACAGACCGCGCACTGCGCCGGCTGCAATGGCGCGAGTCGCCTCAACGAAGTCCGCTCCCAGAAGGAGCGGAGACCATCTCGGAGACGCGCAACCCGCCGTAGGAGCCGAGGCCTCAACGAAGTCCGCTCCCAGAAGGAGCGGAGACCCGCGAGTTCGATGCCTGCGCCATCTCGTCCGACGTGCCTCAACGAAGTCCGCTCCCAGAAGGAGCGGAGACGGCGCTTGCGCCTGCCGAGGGAGACCAGCAGGACCCGCCTCAACGAAGTCCGCTCCCAGAAGGAGCGGAGACCGTGCCCTCGCCCTCAGCAGGAACCCGACACCCCGGCCTCAACGAAGTCCGCTCCCAGAAGGAGCGGAGACCGGTAGTGACATCGAACTCGGTGCCACCAAAGCTGGCCTCAACGAAGTCCGCTCCCAGAAGGAGCGGAGACCCGCGCCGAGCGCGCGCTGCTGACCGCCCTGATCGCGCCTCAACGAAGTCCGCTCCCAGAAGGAGCGGAGACTGGTCTCGTCCATGGTCACCCCGGACAGGTCCAAGCCGCCTCAACGAAGTCCGCTCCCAGAAGGAGCGGAGACTGGAGCAGATACGCGTCGCCGGGCGTGGACCGGACGCCTCAACGAAGTCCGCTCCCAGAAGGAGCGGAGACCGGCCCGTCAGACGGCCTTCTGTCCGATCTGGGGGGCCTCAACGAACTCCGCTCCCAGAAGGAGCGGAGACCGACAAGGACGCGGCCCTCCAGGCGCAAGTCAATGATGCCTCAACGAAGTCCGCTCCCAGAAGGAGCGGAGACCCGTCCTCGTGCACGTCCCACGCGTCGATCTCGGTGCCTCAACGAAGTCCGCCCCCAGAAGGAGCGGAGACCCAGTCGTCGGTGGAGTCCTTGCCGGTCTCGCGGGCGCCTCAACGAAGTCCGCCCCCAGAAGGAGCGGAGACCGTACTTGTTTTCTAGCGTTGGCGCGGCGTTGCTCTGCCTCAACGAAGTCCGCCCCCAGAAGGAGCGGAGACAGTCGCGGTGGAAGGACGTGGCGGCCTCGTCGCCAGCGGGCCTCAACGAAGTCCGCCCCCAGAAGGAGCGGAGACAAGCGTCGCATTGCATTGCACACACTTCGGTACCGTGCCTCAACGAAGTCCGCCCCCAGAAGGAGCGGAGACAGCGGCGGAGCAGCGTGTAGAGCGAGATCGAGGCGCCTCAACGAAGTCCGCCCCCAGAAGGAGCGGAGACGGCACCAGCATAGACCCCGCGCTGACGTGCGCTGATGCGATGACTCGCGAGACGTGTCGCGCAACGACGAACCCACTCCCGCTAACACCGCGGTGGACATACCCAAAAATCGCCTGACATGGGACGATGCCGCGCGAAGGCTCGCCGGGCAGTGCGCAGCGACTCACCCCTCGCGGTCACACGATCAGTGGACCCTGCCCGGTGACCTCTCGGTCTACACCCAGAAACGAGAACTGCTCCGGGCCCAACGCGCTGCACAGGCCCAAGTCACAGAACAAGATGCTGTCCTCACCGAGGTCCATGACGGCTTCGATCTCAGCCTTCATCCTGATTGACCCGGCGGGCAACAGATCCAGGACAAAGACGGAATACTGAATCCTGTCTCCGTACTCCTCAAGGATGCGCGCCACCTTCGCTCGCCTCTTATCGCTCGGTATGTCGTACGCGACGAGCGTGCGTCGCATGCGATCGCGGCGACTCATCGCACACGAATTCCTCGAAAGTTCGGCTGCGTCCCATCGAGCACACCGAGGACCATTCTCACTTGGACTTCGATCGCGCGACGCCACGTCAGCTTGTAGCCGAAAATGGGGTGAGTGAACTCCGTTGAAAGTCGCCGCTCAACGGCCGCAATGACCTTGCGCTGCCCAATGCGAGACAGCCGCGCGCCGCCGAGTACCGACGTGAAGCTCGAATCTCCAATTTCTCCATTGTTCATCGCGGCCAGGATCGCGGCGTCTGCCAGCGGTGCCCGGAACTCCTCCATGAGGTCAAGAGCCAACGCGGGCTTGTTTCGACCCGAACTATGCAAGAATCCAGCATGAGGGTCGAGGCCGCACGCGAGGACGGCGCGCGTCACCTCGCCAAGCACCATGCCATAGGCGTAGTTGAGAGATACATTCAGCGGATCGGTGGCACCCCTTCCAACGCGGCCAGGGAAATTTGACGCGATGTCACGAGACTTACCCTCCTTCAGTAGGCCGGCAAATGTCTCGAAGTACATCGATGCCGCCTTCCCCTCCGCCCCGAAGAGCTCGTCCACAGTCCCCGCTTCGAGCGCAGACCGAGCTAATTCTCGAATCGCGGCAACCACCTGTGGTCCACCACCGAAGCGCCGTAGGATAGTCGCCTGATTTCCAATCTTTGTCGAGACAATTTCACGCGCAAGATCGAGTCGGCCCTCGAGCGCCGCCTGATGCTGCAACACCCGCGCGCCGCCATTCGGCGGAATCGCGCCAGATGCCCAGCCCACGACTCTTCCCCGGCCCGTGCACCAGACGATGGCGCGCTCCCACCACAGCATCTGTGCGAACACCGCTGGCACCGAGGATCATCGACCAAAGGCTCCGGCGCCGTCGCGCTCGAGACGACGTCACGAGTCGCCTTGACCCAACTCTTCGCCGCCTCACGTTGCCCATCTAGATCGATGTAGACCGTCGTGTTGTGCTGGGTGAAGTAGACACCCGCCTCCACCACCTCGTGGCCTTGGTCTTCCAACGCCATCGCCTGTAACGCCAGTTGGACGCGGTTAGCATCGGAGACTTCGGCACGCCGCTTGACCGGGGTCGCCTTGTGCTCGATGAGACGCAAAGCCGTCTCACCGATGCGTTCCGCCCGGTCGATGCGTCCGTGGTAGCCCAGTTCGCTGTGTCGGACGTCGACGCCCCGGAGGGTCATCGCTTCGTCCTTCACCGTCGGCTTGTCCACACGCCGGTGAGCAGCGGTGCCCGCTGCCATTTGGCCGGTGCGCGGCGGCCGTTCGCCCATCGCTTCGAGCCACGCGCGGCGCGGACAGAAGATCGTGTGGGCAACCAGGCTGATCGGCAAGGACTCGCTCTCAGGGCGGCGTGTCATCGAAGCACCTGCTGACCTGTGAGTGCTCGCCGCTCGGGTGCCGACGTGCTACCCGTGACGGACACCGGGAACGTCAGCAGTGTGCCCGCCCCCCATGCCTTCAATTGACTGTCCGCTGCAGACGCCGCGTCCTGGTCTCCTGATGAGGTAACGATGGCACTGGACCGAAGCATGCGCACCCACCGAGAGGGCGTGACAGCGGCCATCGGCACAGCCATACAGAGGCGTCCGAGCTCGTCCTTTTTCCCGGGCAAGGCCGCGGAGTTCACCGATCGCCTGGTCACCTGCGGCCACACCGGAAGTGCCGCAATGCCCCACAGGCCCGTCCAGGCCCGGGCCGAGTCCATCGGCCCGAGGGGTGATAGACCCATGCCCGTGCGGGAATCCGGCCGTCCTTTCGCGACTTCATCAGCAAAGGTCTCTCCGGTCAGCCCGGAGAGGACGGCCAGCGGTTCGCGTGCAGCGACAGCTCGGGCGATGGGCTCCAGTCCGTCCTTGACGAACTCCATACCCTTGTTCCGCGTCTTCATCTCCCACGCCGACGCCCCATGATCGGGGCGCAGGCTCGGAGGTCGATCAAGCCACCACGCGCGCTCGCCAATGCCCAGCACCATGCGGGAATCGAGCCCGCGGAGGCCGGAATTGATGGGACCTCGCTCTGCCAGGAGGCGCTCCCACTGCTCCGGCGTACTCGGCATTTTGGTTCTGGCAGAGAACAGCGATCCGACAACGGGCTGTGCCGCCCTGATCCACGTCGCGGCCGTTCCCACATGGTCCGCAGCGTGGTCACGAATGATGAGCCCGATGTCCTCCCGCGTGGCCCCATTGACGGTCAAGATGGGCAGAGGATCGGCCCCGTCTTGCCAATGGCAGGTCACGCTCCCCGCGCCGAGACGTTCCTCAATGATGAGTGCCGTGCCGAGGAGAGACATGTGGGACAGCAACACCTCCGGTGTGCCAGCCAGCGTGAGCGCTGTGGTGTCACTCATGGTCATCGACCTTCCTTCGAGATGGTGACATCGGCCGAACGCAAGACCGCCTCGAGCCACGCCGTGCCCCACACGCCCCACTCACGGTGAGTCTGATCGATGAGTGAGTCCCAGTGCCCCGTGCTGTACAGCCGCACCGCCGCATCGCGCACCGCCTCCTCAATCTCGGGCGCCAACAGCTCCTCGGCGCTCATCGCAAACAGGCCTCGTCCATAGCCGTGGCTGGTGCCGATCAGCCGTTGGGTCAGAGCAGCCATGCTCGGATCCTCAGCCAGAGCGATGGCGACCGACAACTGTTCGTGACGCCAGCCCTGTGGCACATAATGGCGCTGAAGTAAGGGCAGCGTCCTGTGTCCGCTCTTGGCCAATGGGCGCTCCGGGGGCGCCGTCTCTGCCTGGCTCAACCAGGCCTGGAATCGAGGATCGGCCTTGCCGTCGTCGTGGTGCAGCCCTGCTGTTTCCAGGATCAAAACCAACGGCTCCGGCAGACCAAGCGCACGAGCCGTCCCCGCTGCACGCGCGGCCACATCGCGTTGATGGTCATCGAGGTACACCCGCTCGTGCGGTGAGACCACTGAGAGCACGTCATCGGCCACGTCCGGTCCTTCCCGCTCACTGAAGACAATCCAGGACGCCTGCGATGGCACTTCGACTGCAGGTGTCCCCACGGTGACGACGGTTGCGTGGTCAGCGAACGTTGTGCCGTCGCTGTAGTGCCGCAGCATTGCCTGCAACTGCTCCGACTGCCCACGCTCCACCAACGCATCGTGGACGGTGTCCACGTCCGCCCCATCGCTACCCGGCTCCATCGACGCCTCCAGAGCGACCTCCAGCACGGACTGCCGGATGTGCGGAGCAACGCCGTCCACCTCCTCACCCGTACACAGGACCGTGTGGCGAGCACTTCCCGACGCCCCCGGGAGCGCCCGGCGTTCGCCTTCGGCATCGCGTGGATCCAGAACGTCACCGATGGGTTCGAGTCCCTCGGGCATGAAGACCGCGCCCTGCGCAGCCCTCGCCTCCGCCGGCAGACAGATCACCGAACCAGCGCGCAGCTCTTGCGCTGCCGAGGACCGCTCTATAGCGGCCCACTCCCCGTCCCGAAGCAGATACACCGAGCGAATGTCTGGATTTCGACGGCCGTCCAGCCACTGCCGCGCTGCCGCCACCGTGGTGGGATAGGCCTCATGCCACTGCGGCGGCGCAGCTTTGAGCACGGCAAGCGCCGCGTCGTCGTCCACGGGTGGCAATGCGCTCTGCTCGAGCGATGACTCCGACACTCGGGGCAGACGCCGCCCCATGACCACAAGATCCGAGTCGGCGTCGAGCGAATCACGCAGGTAGAACGTCAGATCCGGTTCCACAGGGAACTGCTCCGAGGTCATGGCGAGCAGCTCCGCGCGCGCCGCCTCGATTTCAGTCAGTGCCAGCCGCTGCGGAGCCACGGGAGGGGGTGGCGTCGCCATGACAGACACTGGAGCCAGCCCCTCGGGCGTCTCGGCGAGTCGGCGCACCCAGTCCAGCCCCGCCTCCATGTCTGCGGCCGCGTACGGTGCGACATGCGCGTTCTTGGCCGTCAAGGGCGCATCCGGGACCAGCACGTGAACATCCGCTTCGGCACGCAGTCCTGTCCGATTCAGACGGCCAGCGCGTTGAGCCAACGCTGTCCCGGGCGCAAGATCGGTGATAAGCGTTCCAAAATCCAAGTCCACACCCACCTCCACCGTTTGGGTGGCCACGTAGACGGCCGGCTCTGCATGATCGGCGTCGCGGTGCTGTTCCCAGCGACGCCGAGGGCCCACCAGCAAGCGAATGTCGGCGTCGGCGTGCTCATCCAGCCGTTGCCTCAGGGCCTGCCAGACGTCCACCGCACTCGCGACGCGGTTGAGGACGATGCCTACGGGTGTCTTCCCTGCCGCTAGCGCAGTCGCCGCGAGATCAGCCACGCGTTGGACCCGGGCGGAGCGCTTCGTGCCGGTCGTCCCGGGCAGCCAGACTTGATCGGTGTGGATGTGCACCCGCTTCGGACGCGTCAGGCGTGCGGCGAGATCTGGTTCCAGGGATCCGCGGCGGACGTCGTCGAGAGAAATGCTGACTGCGTCATCGGCGGCAGTGCTCGAGGACGGTGTGGCGGTTGTTTCGACCACCTGCAGGACCGGCACCACAGAGGCCAGCGGCGATTCGGTGGCCAGCTCGGCCACGCGGCGAGCGGTACATAGCAGTTGCCGATTGAGGTGCGCTTCGTCAACCACCAGCGCGGAGTCGTAGGCCAGAAGACCGGCTTCGCGCGGCCGCATGCCGGGGGTGGATCCGTATCCGCGGAACAGCAGCCGGCTGCCGAGCATGTCCGGGGTCGCGCAGATGATCTGACAGGACACGGCATCGTCCTGCCAGCCACGCTCCGGCGGCAACCCGCCGCGGAGCACGGACACACCGATCGGTTCATCGCCCGGGGCCACGCTGCGCAGCTCCTGCGCAACCCGGGCGACGACGTCGTCCCCCTCACCCGACGTTGCTTGATTCAGGAGCTCGAGGATGCGGCGAGCGCGTGTGCCGGCGTCGTCGACGAGGGCCCGCCGACCCACCACATGCACGAGCCGGCGCGGGACACGGTCGGCACCCGTTCGGTGTGCGGTGACAGCCACCGCGAATACATGGATGTCGATGACCGACGACTTGCCGGAACCCGTCGGTGCCACGAGAGCAGATGGCCACCGACCCGTGTGGACGACCCGACGCATGAGGTCGCGCTGCCACGAGTAGGGCTGACGGCCATGATTCACCGCGGCGAACCACGCGTCGAAGTCATCGAGAGTGAGCTGAGGCGAGGTCACGAGTCGTTCTCCTGCGAAGGGACGGGGCGGTCAACGGGAATCAGGAGGCCGCAGCCCAAGTGCCGGGACTGGCCCAATGCCAGCAGAGTGCGGGGGCCGACAAGACCACCCCACTGCACTTCAGCGCGGAACGGCTGCACCGGGTGGCCCCGGGCAATACGGTGCACGTAAGCACGTGGAGTCAAGGTGCGCAGAGCACGGCCCCACACGCGCACCCCGTGCCGGAGCACTGCATCGCGACGAGTCTCGATCCCGGACACAGCCAGGTCAGGCATCACTTCTCGGAAGACGTTGCCGATGGACCATGTGGTGGCGACCTCGAGCTCATCGCGGTCAGCCCGCGGTTTGATGTGCCGCTCCGGGACCAGACCGGGCGTTACGTCCCAGCTGCGAGACGTGCTCGGTAGCGGGTCCATCCAAAAGCGGTCCGCCTCCATCACTTCCAACTCGGCCGGAGCGATGGTGAGCTGGTGCTCGCGCGTCACTACCCGGGTGATGCGCGTCAGCGCTGAGACCAGTGCGCCGAAGTCACCACTGCCCATGCCGCGAGGAATCATCACCAGGAAGCGATCGCGTCCGTCGTCGAAAGGTGCCGACGGTGTATCCGACGCCAGCAGATGCAGTGCCACACGGTTGGCCGGAGGCGTCACGCCCGGGGGGAAGCGTCCGGTGATGATGGGCGAGGCGTCCCGCCCCAACTGAGACGCCAGCGCACGATGCAGGGCCACGCACACGGACACGACGTGCTCGTCCGGCACCGTGCCGGCTGCCGAGGTGACAGGAACGGCGAGGACCTGCGTCCACGGCACACCCGCCTCCGGCAGATCGGTAGGCATGTAGACCGCCGACGTCAGACCCCGGGCGGGCGGGACAGGCGCGGCAGGCAGGGCGCTGGTGTTGTGGTTGTCCCTGGACAGAGTGGGGCGCTTGGTTGAATAGAGAGCGGCGTGCGCGGCATCCAGTTCGTCTCGGCGGCCAGGGCGTGGAACGCGTTGACGTATCTCTCCGGGACGGGCGACGAACCCTGCTCCATCATCTCGGTGGTGTGTGGCGCTCTCCGCCCGGGTCACGCGGAGACGGACGGGAGATGCCGTTTCGCCGAGGTGCGGAACATCGGCGCAGAGATCGTCCAGGGTCACCAGGGCGGTATGGTCCGGAGCTGTGTCCCACACCCACTGGATTTCGCCGCCCAGCGCCGTTCCATCTGACATCCGGCGGAGGGTGGTCTTGTTCATCGTGGAGCTCCCCTCCTTGTGGAAGACACCCTCCTTGCGCCAGGCGCCGCGCTGACGCGAGTCGCTGACGGCCACCACAGGCGGCACGACCAACCCACTCGGGGGATGCGATTCGAGCCAGTCCAGGGCCTCGAGCGCTGCCGTGGAATACGGCTGTTTTGAGTCACCCGTGGACTGCGTCCCGGTGGCGGCCGCCTGAACAAGCGCCGAGAAGACCCGGCCGAAGTCTGGCAGGCGTTCGGCTTCCCCGTCCGGACCGTGACCGATGTAGACGCCAAAAGGAAACTCAGCGGCGATGGCGAGGGCCGCCATGATCAGGCCTCCGGCTCGTCGGTGGACGCGGCGCCCAGGATCTTCTGGTTGCCCGTCAGCGCCATGATCTGGCCGGACCACTCGACCCCGGCGACCTGCTCCGCGTTGTCCAGCGCAGCAGTGAACACTTCGAGGGCGACCTCGGGGGAGATCGGAGCACGCTCCTCCTCGTCCCCGTAGCGCAGGTCGAGCACCACTCGAGGGCGAGAGGCTTCCACCAGGTCGCAGTTGGCCCTCAGGTGCAGCTCACGGTCGGACAGGGCCATCCCCAGGAGCCCATAGGCGGCCAAGAGCGCGCGGATTGCCACGTCAGCTTCGGCGTTACCGCCGAACCGGAGTTGCCGTAGAGCGGAGAAAGACAAGACGCGACGCCGGGTGATGGACCGGCAGGCGACGCCGCCGAGGCCTTCCAGGCTCGGCGGGATGTTTCCCAGGCCCAAGGTAGACATCGACGAGCCTGCCGAGCCCTTTTTCTTGGCTTCCTTGAGGATCTTGTCCTGCAGCTTGGCGCTTAGCTCACCCGCCTGTTGCTCCACGAGATCCGCGACGACCTTTTCCTCGGGGCGCACGCTGGCCGCCACGGGGTCGACGCGGCCCGCGGCGCGTCGATTTGTAGTGGTCGCGCTGGGTGCGGTGTCCTGGTCGGCCAGTACACCGATGATCTCGCCGGTGAGACACGTCTGGAAGCGAGCCTGGTGCGACTTGCGCGTGGAGTCCCAGGCGCCCCAGACGAGTGCCGTGGGCGCGGCATCCACCAGGGCACGAGCGTTGAGCTTGGTGACGTCGCGGACCGCCCGGTAGGCCTCGGTCTGCGTGACCGGTGTCCCGTCGAGGAACGCCGACCGAATATGCCCATCATAGGCGCGGTGGGGCAGGGTCAGATCAGACCACGTCTGGCCGTCGTACGTGACCTCAATGCTCGGCACGCGACGCAGCGCCTCCCCTTCCTCCGTGGACGGCTCTCGCCGCGCCGAGTCGATGGCTGCTTCATCGCGGTTCGACACGGACTGCTTGGAGTCGATCACCACGGACCACACCGTCTGAGCGTCGCCCGTGTCTGGGTCCACCTCGAGGCGCCGCTCGTAGGCGTAGACCGACGAGTTGCCGTCTACCACCCGGGCCGGCGCAACCACCGCGCCGGGGCCGCCAGCGGGACGCAGCGGAGTGGTGACGGAGAGTGCCGTCCCCCCTCCCGGAGCGCAGGCTCGGAGCAGATCGTCGAGGGAGAGGTCCTTGATGTCGGTCATGGGTCGCAGCCTTTCGGTGAGGGAATCAGGGTGTCCCGCTCCGGATGAGACGGGCTCATGCTCTTAACGTGTCGGTGCCGCCGTGGAGGATCTTCGCCAACGGCCGTCCGAGTGCGGGCTTCGTGACACGCCTCGTGTCATAGGTCACACTTCACACCGCGGGAAGGGGCTCTGTCAACACCTCGTCGTCTCTCTTGAACACTCTCTTTATCCACTAAGTAGGGAAAGACCCGAAGTGTCACCTGATCTCCCGCAACCGCGCGGCGGCCCCATTAAGCGAGATTATTCTTTGCTCATGGCCGCATAAGTCAAAGTATCATTTAGCCAAGGGGGTCCCATGCGCTACACGCCCACCCCGGTCCGCCGCGCACTGCGGGAGCTGGGTACCAACATCCGCAACCAGCGCAAGTTGCTCGGGTTGACCGCCGGCATGGTCGCCGAGCGCGCCGGGATCTCCGCCCCGACGCTGACCAAGCTCGAGACGGGAGGCGGCGCAGGCCTCGACGTCACGTTTTCCGTCCTTCGCGTGCTGGGGATGTTGGACGCCGTCGTCGACGCATCCGATCCGTACGAGACGCCGGTCGGCCGGCTGCGAGCCGGTGAACACCTCCCCCAGAGAGTCAGGGTGCCTCGTGACTCGTGATTCACCGATCCAGGTCACCACGTTCTTGGAGGCTCAGGAGGTTGAGGTGGGGTTGCTGCGCAGGGCGCGGACCACCACGACGTTCTCCTACACCGAGTCCTACCTCGCCCGGCCCGGCGCCTATGCCATCGCGCCCGCCCTGAGCCTGTATCCAGGTGCGCAACCCCTTCATGACCCCAACCCTCTCAGCGACTGCGCACCCGATACTTGGGGGCGCAAGGTTTTGCTCCGCGCCGCTGGCCGACGCCTCGACGAGACCAGCCTCCTTCTCGGCGTCAACGACTACAGCCGTCAAGGTGCCCTGCGCTTCTGGGTGGACGGCGTGGCCCAAGCCGCTGGCACGGGCGTGCCGGTCGAGGCGGAGCTCACCGAGATCCTCAAGGTCGCGGACAAAGTGGACCGCGGAGTGGCCGATGTTCCCGAACGAGACGTCCGGCGCCTGTTTCATGCCACAGGATCGCTCGGCGGCGCCAGACCCAAAGCCAACGTGCGCATCGGCCACCAGTTGTGGCTGGCCAAGTTCCCGAGGGCCCAGGGTGACCCGTGGAACATCATGGCCTGGGAGGCAGCCCTGCTCGATGTGATGGGGCGGATCGGCATCGAGTGCCCTCCCCATCAATCCCGGATCCTGACCATCGGCGGCGAGCGGCGCACCGTATTGATGCTGCGGCGCTTCGATCGGACTGACGCTGGCGTTCGCATCCCCTATATCTCGGCCATGACCGCTGTCGCCGCCCGCGACGGACACGGCGGGGACTGGCTCGACCTCGCCGACTGGAGCCGGGGGCATGGCGCGGACACTGAGCAGATGTGGAGGCGCGCCACGTTCGGAATGCTCATCGGCAACCGGGACAATCATCTGCGCAACCACGGCTTCCTACGCCGTCGGCGCGCATGGCAACTTGCCCCCGTCTTCGACGTCAACCCGACACCGCTCGGCGAGGGCAACGCCGCTCAGCTCACGCTGTCAGGCCATTCGGAACCAGACTTGGCGGCCTTCCTTGACAGAGAGGTGCTCGAGAATTTCGATGTTTCGCCCGACGCCGCCTACCGCTGGCTCGAGGGAGTGCGCCGCCACCTGCCTCGCGCGATGGAGAGGGCCTCCGCCCACGGCGCGGATGCGGCGAGCCTCGGCTTCATGCGCACGCGCTGGGACGCCGCCGATGCGGCACTGGCCGATGCTGTGTCCTGAGTTCTCTAGGTCGACCGCAGACCAGCGCCGTCGCTTCCCGCAAGACAGGCAGATGCAGTAGCGTCAGGGCGTCTCCAGGTTCGTTGAGGATTGGTCGCCGCCGAGAGCGTCGATCGCTCTTCCTCCTTACGCGGCCGTCATGGCCGCGTCTTCGTTGGACCGTCATCTGGGGGCACCCGAGCATCGACGTGCGCCCCACGCGAAACGCGGGCACGCAGATGACCCACTCAGATGCCGTTTTCGACCGTTGAGTGGGTCATCTGCGTGCCCGAGTTTCCGATGAGCGTGCCCGAGTTTCTAGCGGACGGGGTCACGTGTCTGGGGGCCGGAGTCAGGTGGCCGCGGACGGGGTCGCGTGTCCGGGGGACGGACGCCTCAGCCGTCGATCAGGCCCTTCTCCTGCAGCCATTCCTTCGCGACCTCGGCGGGCTGCTTGCGGGCCTCGCCGGAGTTCTCGGCGTTCATGGCGAGCAAGTCCTCGGTGGTCAGCTTCGCCTGGACCTCGTTGACGGCCTCCCGCACCTGCTCGGTCACCGCACTGCGGCTCACGATCGGCACCACGTTCTGCGGGGTGATCATGCCCTCGGGGTCCTCGAGGGTGAAGAAGTTGTTTTCCTGGATGGCCGGCGTCGTGGAGAAGATGTTGGCCAGATCGACGTCGCCGGAGGTCAGGGCGCGCACGGTGAGCGGGCCGCCGCCGTCGCTGATGGGGGTGAATTCCATCTTGTCCTCGGGCACGTCGTAGACGCGGGTCAGCCCGGCGAGGCCGGCGCCGTAGTCGCGCTGCGCAAGCTCGGGCAGACCGCCGATGCGCAGGGTGCCGTCGTAGTCCTTGAGCTGGGCCAGGGAGGTGATGCCGTTGGACTCGGAGAATTCGGCGGTGACGTTGTAGGAGTCCTGGTTCTGCGCCTCGGCGGGCTCGAGCATCTCGAGGTGCGCGGGCAGGGCATCGCTCAGCGCCGCGTTGACCTCCTCCGAGGTGGACGCGTCCGCCTCGCCGTCGAGGAAGCCGAGCAGGTTGCCGGTGTACTCGCCGATGAGGTCGATCGAGCCGTCCTCGAGCGCGCTCAGGTACACCTCGCGGGCACCGATCTGCATGCGCCGGCTCACGGTGACGCCGCGGGCCTCGAGGATCTGCGCGTAGAGCTCGCCGATGATCTCCGACTCGGGGAAGTTCGCCGAGCCCACGGTCACCGAACTGCCGCCCGCCCCACCTTCGGCGGCGGTGCTGGTGGCGGTGTCGCCGGACTCGAGCGGATCGGAGCCGCCGCACGCCGCGAGCAGCGGGGTGGCAGCGAGCAGGCCCAGCACGGCCCGACGGCGCGGGTGCGGTGTGGCGGTCACGGCTGGGGTCGGTGTGGTGCGGGAAGTCTTCATGGTGTGTCCTTTCGACCGGGGTTCTCTTGTCAGTCTCTACAGTGTGCGCGGTTCAGTGCCGGGCCTTGCGGCGAGGGCGCAGTCCGGCGGGGGTGGCGAGGCGTTGGGCGCCGAGCAGCAGGGCGTCCGAGAGCAGGGCCAGCACCCCGATCAGCACGGCCCCGGCGAGCATGGTGGTGTAGTCCTGCACAGCCAGCGCATCGAAGAGGTAGCGGCCCAGGCCTCCCAGCCCCAGGTACGCGGCCACGGACGTGGTGGCCAGCACCTGCAGCACGGCCGAGCGCAGCCCGCCCACGATCATCGGCAGCGCGAGAGGCAGCTCCACGGACCCAATTAACTGTCCCGTGGAATGCCCGTTGGCCCGCGCGGCGTGCACCACTTCGCGCGGCACGGCCTGCAGGCCTGCGTAAGTGCCCGCCAGCAACGGCGGCACGGCCAGCACCACCAGCACCGCCACGGTGGGGATGATCGCCTGCCGCAGCCCGGTCTGCAGCACGATCGCCAGGAACGTCAGCAAACCCAGCGTCGGCAGGGCACGCAGCGCACTGGACAGCGCGACGACCACGCGCCGACCCCGCCCGGTGTGGCCGATCCAAATGCCCACCGGCAGCGCGATCGCCGCGGCCACCAGCAGCGCCAAGGCCGAGTACCCGAGGTGCTCGAGCACGCGCATCGGGATCCCATTCGCGCCACTCCAGCGCGCCGGATCCGAGAACCAGGAGATCAGATCGGCGATCATCGCGCCTCCCCGTTCCCGCGCTCCGCGCCCGACGCCGTCCACTCGCCTCCGGGGGTGCCTTCAGCCCCGCCTGTGTCCGGCACCGTCGGTGCCGTCACCGGATCCGCTCCGGACTCGACGGCGACCGCCGGGGCGGGGACGCCGTCGTCGGGAAGCCGTGAATCCGCAGCGTCCGAGCGGGCGGGCGCCCGACGTGTGCGGCGCGTCCACGGCATGAGCAGGGCGGCCAGGCCGACGAGGACGGCGTCGAAGACGATCGCGAGGATGACCGTGCCGACGATCCCGGCGGCGATCTCCGTGAGGAAGCTGCGCGCGTAGCCTTCCGTGAACAGGGAGCCCAGCGAGCGCACGCCCACCAGCGCGCCCACGGACACGAGGGACAGGGTGGAGGCGCTGACCACGCGCAGGCCCGCGAGTATGGACTCGCCGGCCTGGGGCAGCTCCACGCGCCAGAACAGCTGCCAGCCGCTGTGGCCCTGCGCGCGGGCGGCGGTCAGCAGTTCGGCGTCGACGGCGTCGTAGGCCTCGGAGGCGCTGCGCACGAGCAGCGCGGTGCCGTAGATCGTCAGGGCGATGACCACGTTGAGCGGGTCGAGGATGCGGGTGCCGATCAGCCCGGGCAAGATCACGAACACCGCGAGCGAGGGGATCGCGTAGAGCACGCCCGAGCCGCCCACCAGCAGGCGACGCCCCCAGCGGGAGGTGTTGGCCAGGCGAGCCAGGGGCACGGAGATGAGCAGGCTGAGCAGCACCGCGGGGGCGGCGATGAGCACGTGCTGCCACGCGAGATCCCCGATGAAGTCGAGGTTGTTGAGGATCCAGGTCACGGGTCCACCAGCGTCCCCGCCACGCGCCCGGACGCGTCCACCACGGTGGCCGTGCCGGCCCGGTCCTCCACGTGCAGACGACGCCGGTCCCCGCCGACGAAGCCGCGCACGAACTCGTTCGCGGGGTTCAGGAGGATCTCCTCGCCCGTGCCGCGCTGCGCGACGTGCGCGCCGGCCTGCAGGACGAGGACCTGATCGCCGAGGAGGACGGCCTCGTCCACGTCATGGGTGATGAAGAGGATGGTCTTGGCGAGTTCGCGCTGGATGCGCAGCAGTTCGGCCTGCAGGTCCGCGCGCACCACGGGGTCCACGGCGCTGAAGGGCTCATCCATGAGCAGGATGTCTGGGTCCGCGGCGAGCGCCCGGGCCACCCCCACGCGCTGGCGTTGACCGCCCGAGAGCTGCGCGGGATAGCGGCGGGCCAGGGCAGAGTTCAGTCCGACCATCTCGAGCAGGCCGTGCGCGCGGTTCGTCTGCTCGCCGGTGGTGCGGCCGGCCAGCCGTGGGACGGTCAGCACGTTGTCCAGGACGGTGCGGTGGGGCAGCAGTCCGGCGTTCTGCATGACGTAGCCGATGCGGCGGCGCAGTCGCACGGGGTCGACACCGGACACGTCCTGCCCATCCACGAGCACCCGCCCTGCCGTGGGGTCGACCATGCGGTTCACCATCTGCAGCAGGGTGGTCTTGCCGCAGCCGGAGGAGCCGAGCAGGACCACCGTCTGGTGCTGGGCCACGGACAGGCTGAAGTCCTCCACCGCCACCGTGCCGTCCGGGAAGGTCATCCCCACGTGCTCGAACGTGATCATGGGGGCCCTCCCGGTGTGGTTGCGTCCGTGCGTGTCCGTCGCGACCGCCCCAGGTCAGGACGATGAGCCGTGAGTGGTGAGCCTCGTCACGAGTGACGGTCGAGCTGTCAGCCTAGGGCGGGGGTCGGGGCGAGGTGAAGGCGTGGCGGGCGGTGGTGGTGAGCCGTGAAGCTGGGCGCACCGCGCTCTCCGTGGTTCAACCTCCCGTTTGCATCACGATCGCACGCAAAAACGGGGGGTCGTGATGCAAACCGGAGGTCGAGGGAACGCGGGTGCTGCTCAGACCGGGTGGTGAGAGTCCGGTCCCTGGTGTGGGTTGAGGTCCTGACCGAGGCAGATGCTGGTGTGGTGACGTCGGAGACGTGGAACCCCGCGACCGAATCTGTCGTCCTTCCACCCTTCGACGCGGGCGGTCAGCCTAGACTGCGGCGAGGGACGACGGCGTCCACGCGGGAGGCATGGTTCCCGGCGGAGTGACCCAACAAGGAGTCTCTGCATCACCGGATGCATCACCTATGATGCACTCATGCGCACCACAGTGAACCTGCCCCCCGCACTCCACCGCCGCGCACAGGACATGGCAGAATCCCGGGGCATGTCTCTGTCGGCGACGCTGGCCGAACTGGTCAGTCGGGGACTCGCCAGCACGGAGACTCCCGTGGAGCTGAACACGGATCATCGGACGGGTCTCCCGGTGCTCACCTTGCGGCGCGGGCTGACCTCGGCCGACGTCGCTGAACTTGTGGACGAAGACACCGCGTGACCGACGTTCCAGACCTCTCACATGCAACGTCGTATCTGCTCGACGCCAATGTCCTGATTGCGCTGGCGATCGTCGAGCACGAACACCACGATCGTGTGACTCGTTGGGCATCCCACGGTGAACGCCTCGCGCTATGCCCCATCACGGAGGGCGCCCTCGTCCGGACGCTCGTCCGCCTGGGTGAGCGAGCGCAAACGGCTCGGCTACTGCTGCAGGGGTTCTACGACTCTGGCCGATGCGAATTCTGGACCGGCTCGGTGTCCTACGCCGACCTCGATCTGGGCACGCTACGTGGCCACCGCCAGGCCACCGACGCCTACCTGGCTGGGCTCGCGGACGCGCGAGGAGCACTCCTGGCCACCCTCGATGAGGGGCTCGCCCTGGCGCACCCCGCCAGCATCCTGCTGCTCCCCGCTTGAGCCGCTGACAACTGGCCTCCACCTCGTTCGACCGCGTCTTTCCGTCGTGACCGCTCGAATATTCGGGCGGTCGTGACGGAAACAAGCGGTCGCATCAGCTCCGGTTCACAGGAGCCACGTAGACCACCCGGAACTCTTCGCACACCACACCCATGGCCGGGTCAAACCCCTCCACGGCATGCTCCCGCCAGAACCGCTCGTGCTCGGCTCGCCACGACTCGAGGCTGCCGTCTCCTTCACCCTCGGCCGCCGCGTGCTCCGCCGTCACCTCACCAAACGGCACGACCTTCACCCGCGTCGTCTCGAAAACGGCTCGCGGCACGCCCCGGCCATTCGTCACCACGCTGAAGGAACCCGGGACGGGCAACGGCTCGTTCTCGGCGGCATAGTCGCCCGCCGCTGACGACGTCGCGGTCTTGGTCCCGCTCAGCACCAGCGCCAGCAGGGCATCCGCTTCCTCGGCTGTGCCGCCGAAGCTCCACGGTTCCGGTGCGACGTCGGGCACGCCCGGTACCGCCGCCCGGGCCGCAGCCCAGAACTCCCTCAGCTGCTCATCGTGCTGCTCGTGAGTCATCGGTCCTCACACTCCCATCCTCGACGTCGCCCTCATGCCAGCGATTCTCGCAGCCGCCCCGACGTACTCTGCTGACATGCCCGCCCCCACCGTGAAGGTGTGCCAGTGCTTGGGGCCGGAGAAGGCCCGCCCCGGTGCATCGCTTTCGGCCAGCTCGACCACGTCGAGCCCGTCCAGGAGCTGCGCCACCTCGGCGGTCGGTTGCCCAGGCAGTGGCCTCATCGGCGGCGGGGCCCTAGCCTGGCCGCATGAAGGTGGAGTTCGACGCTGACGTCGTCGAGTGGCGCGGCCCCGCGCCCTACGTGTTCGCCCGCATGCCGGAGCCCGAGGCTGCCCAGCTCAGGGAGATCGCGGCTGCTGCGACCTACGGCTGGGGCTGCATCCCCGCCGTCGTGAAGATCGGGGACACCGTGTTCACCACCTCGCTGTTCCCGCGCGAGGGCGGCTACCTCGTTCCGGTGAAGAAGGCCGTGCAGCAGGCCGAGGGCGTGACGGTCGGCGACGTCGTCCGGGTGGGTGTGCAGATCGAGGCGGGCTGAAGGCAGGACCGGGGCACTCCTCCCCTCTCACTCTCCGCCGAGCGTCGCCTCGTACTCCGCGCGGTGGCGCTCCCAGCGTTCGAACCAGTCGCCAGCCTCTCGCTCGGTTCCCGCCACGTACGCGGCGAGGTCCCGTAGGTAGACCTCCCAGCCGGCAGCGTGGCCCACGTCCTCTCCGTGGGACAAGCCGCTGTGCACGAGGACGAGGCGGGCAGGGTGGGCCAGAGGTCGTCGGGGGCGACCGGGAGGATACGGCGTAGCTCCACGGTGCCGTGAGCGTCAGATCGGTACAGGAGTCCCATCAGGTCGGCCATGAGGTCAAGTCCACCACGCAATCTCATGCACGGGAAGCCTGCACCCGTCACCGGGCACTCATCGCAGTCGGGAGGGCGTACCGCTCCACCGCGAAGCCCTCGGCCGCAAGCGCACGCGTCGACGCGGCCATCCCCGCAGCCCGCTCGGCGGTCCGGCCCGTCACCGTCACGACGACGTCCACCGGCTCCGTCTGCCCGCGCGGCACCACGCGTCGCGCGTTGGTCTCGCAGCGCTTGATCCGCAGGTAGCAAGGGTGGAGGCATCCACGAGCGTCGTCGACCGCCTCAGGAGCTACGGCCGACGAGATGGACATCGGCGCTGTGGCCGCCCGACGCAAGCTTCGCATCGCAAGTAAAGAGCGGGACTCCGAGGGCCTCGGCGAGAGCGAGATACCCGGCATCGTAGGCGGTGTACTGATGTCGCAGACTCCAGATGCGGTCCGCGAGCACCGACGTCTCGTGACGCTCGATCCCCAGGTCGTGGAAGTCGAGGCGCGCGAGCTCGGCACGCTCCGCTGTCAATCTGCGGCCGAGCAGGAGGCCGCGCAGTACAGAGAGGACCTCGACATCGAGGAGGTGGGGGGCGTGCACGTCATCGCTGAGGGTGGCGAGGAAATCCTCGTCGACCGCGCTCCCTACCAGTGCCTCGATCATGGCCGAGGCATCGACGACGATCATCGACGCTCGGTGTCCCGCGCATCGAGGATCTCGATAACGGTCGGAGCATCAGTCCGGTCACGGGCTCGCAGTCGGGTCACCACCTCGTCGTTGGTGGGACGGGCCGCAAGACGGGTCAGCTCCGCGCCCGCGTACGCGGACAGTGACTGCCCGCGCGCAGCAGCACGAGCCTTGAGGACGGCGGTGGTCTCCTCGGAGACATCCCGGATGTAGAGGGTTCCCATGGTGAAATGCTAGCAGCGTGCTTGCAGTACCAGGACTCACTGAGCCCGGTTCAGTCCACCGCCGCCGAGGTGATCGCCGAACTGGTTGAGATGGCCCAGGAGGTGGTGGCCGAGGCGGCCCGTGGCTAGCGTTTCACTCCCCCGCTGCGAGACGACGAGCTGATGTTCTACGACGTGGTGGCTCAAAACGAAGCCGCCGTCGATGTCATGGGCGACGATGTGCTCGCGCAGATTGCCCGCGACCTGGTGGCCCCCATGCGCCGGGACATCAAGACGGACTGGACCGTCCGCGAGGACGTGAAGGCAAAGCTGCGAGCCAGCATCAAGAGGCTCTTGCGCAAGTACGGCTACCCGCCGGATCAGCAGCCCGAGGCGATCGTGGAGGTGATGCGGCAGATGGAGGCCGTGGCGCCGCGCATGGCCGAGAAGAAGCCCTGAGCGCAGGCCATCTCCGTGCGTTCGGTGATGAATCGAGCGACTCGATCAGCCTCGAGCTGTAGGCATACGAAAGGCCCGAGGTCCAGTCGTCCGGCTGGGACCCTCAGGCCTTCTTCCTGCACCGTCGTAACGGGAGGCATGTATAACCCTACATGTCTCGAGCGCGATGACAAGCCCGGATGACAAGTGAATCATCCAGCCAACCAGGGCGCAGAACACCCCTAGAACCCGCCGCCCCCGCTGTCCTCGGCGAGGTTCGAGAACCTCGAGTAGTGCCCCTGGAACCCGAGCTCAATGGTCTTCGTCGGACCCCCACGGTGCTTGGCCACGATCAGATCCGCCAGCCCGGCGCGCGGGGACTCCTTGTCATAGACGTCCTCGCGGTGCAGGAGGATCACCATGTCGGCGTCCTGCTCGATGGAGCCGGACTCGCGCAGGTCACTCACCTGCGGGCGCTTGTCGGTGCGCTGCTCGGAGCCACGGTTGAGCTGGGACAGCGCGATCACGGGCACGTCGAGCTCCTTGGCCAGCAGCTTCAGGGCTCGCGAGAACTCGGCGACCTCCTGCTGGCGGGACTCGACCTTCTTGCCGGAGCTCATCAGCTGCAGGTAGTCGAGCACCACCATCTTGAGGTTGTGCTTCTGCTTGAGCCGCCGACACTTGGCGCGAATCTCCATCATGGTGAGGTTCGGCGAGTCGTCCACATACAACGGCTTCTCGTTGAGGTCACTGACCACGCGGGCGATCTTCGCCCACTGGTCATCGCGGATCGAGCCCTTCTTCAAGTCCGTCATCGACAGGGTGGCCTCGGCGGAGAGCATCTTCATCGCAATCTCGTTCTTGCTCATCTCGAGCGAGAAGATCACGGTGGTCATGTTGTGGTGGATCGCGGCGGAGCGCGCGAAGTCCAGGGCGAGCGTGGACTTGCCGACGGCAGGGCGCGCGGCGATCACGATCATCTGACCGCCGTGCAGGCCCTGGGTGAGCTCGTCGAAGTCGTAGAACCCGGTGGGTACGCCGGTCAGCGTCCCATCACGGTTGCCGGCCGCCTCGATCTCGTCGACCGTGGACTCCATGATCTCGGAGAGCTTGACGTAGTCCTCGGACTGGCGGTTCTCCGCCACCTTGTAGATCTCGGACTGCGCCTCGTTGACGATCTCCTCGACCTCGCCGTCGCCGGTGTAACCCAGCTGCGTGATCTTCGTACCGGCCCCGACCAGGCGTCGCAGCACGGCCTTCTCGGCCACGATCTCCGCGTAGAAGCTGGCATTCGCGGCGGTCGGCACGGACTGAATCAGGTCGTGCAGGACGGCCGGTCCCCCGACGCGGGCGAGTTCCTGACGCTTGTTCAGCAGGTCCGCCACGGTGACGGCGTCGGCGGGCTCGCCGCGGCCGTAGAGGTCGATGACGGCCTCATAGATCATCTCGTGACTGGGCCGGTAGAAGTCGTGGCCGCGCAGCAGCTCCACCACATCGGCGATCGCATCCTTGGAGAGCATCATGCCGCCGAGAACCGAGCGCTCGGCCTCAAGGTCCTGCGGGGGCAGCGTGCCACGTGCCGAAGACCGGCCGCCGTCGTCATACGGTGCGCCGGAGTCTCCGTAGTCCTCGGACATGTGCCGGAGCCTCCCTTCCCTTGGCGCAACCACGACGGCGGCCCTGGGCCGAGTCTCTCGGCCTCAGTCTTCTTCACTTCACCCACGGCCGCGGCCGTCCCGAGGTGGGAGGTTCACCATGCAGGGTGTGCCCTCCCTCAAGACCCGAGACGGACTCGACGGATGCGCGCCACAATAGCGGTCACCAGCGGCCAATACCCGTCGTCGCGGCGTGGGATACCACGGGACACTACACATTCCCGGCACCCGTCACCACCCGCGTTTTCCACAGTTCCATCCCCGGCATGTGGATTCCACGGCGTGTCATGGGGACGACCTGGGGACAAGGGTGTGGAGACAGGAACTGGTTCCCCCCAAACATCGCCCTGACGTGGCATGATGCCGATTCACAGCTGTGGAGGAGAAGAACTCTTCGTGACCCGTGAAGCGACTCCACGGCCCGCCGAACCACGTGGGCGGAGCGAAATCCGCCTGATCACGCCGATCGTCGGCGTCGCATCCACACCTGTGGACAGGGTATGTGGACAACGACACCTCGCCTGGGGATGAACACCGTCGCCCGAGGTCAGCCCGAGCTCCACACCGCGACGTTCGATCACCCTCTCGGGCCCCGACCGCAACACAGCGCCACGTCCTGTGATCTGGGTTACAGACTTCGCTAGAGTGGAACGCCACGGCGCCGTCTCATCCCCAGCCCGTGATCACTCGCATCGATCCGAGAGGACTCCCATGTTCCGCCTTCGCCATCGAAAGATCAGTTCGGCCGCCGCTCTCCTGGCCGCCGGTGCCCTCGTACTCACCGCCTGCGGTGACGACTCCAACGGCAACGGGGGCACGACCGCGGCAGACAACGGCAGCACCGAGGTCGGCTCGGAGAGCACCGACTTCATCACCATCGCCACCGGCGGCTCCTCCGGCGTGTACTACCAGGTGGGCGCCACCCTCGCGGACGTCTTGCGCGATGAGCTGGACTCCGACGCCAACGTTCAGGCCACCGGCGCCTCGGCCGAGAACATCAACCTGCTCAGCGATGGCCGCGCCGAGCTCGCCTTCACCATGGGCGACGCCAACGCGCAGGCCCTCGAGGGCATCGGCCCGTTCGAGAACGACGCCCGAGACAACCTCATGGCCATCGCCGCGCTGTATCCCAACACGGTGCAGATCGTGGCCACGACGGCGTCGGGCGTGCAGTCCGTCTCCGATCTGGCCGGCAAGCGCGTGGCCGTGGGCGATGTGGGCTCGGGCGTGGAGATGAACGCCAAGACCGTGCTCAACGCCTACGACCTCACCTATGACGACCTCAACGCCGACTTCCTCTCCTACGCGGAGGCCGCGGACGGCATGTCCAATGGACACATCGACGCCGCTTTCGTCACCTCCGGCGTGCCGAATCCGTCGCTGACCGAGCTGGGCACCAACACGGACTTCATCATCGTGCCCATCGACGGTGACGGCCGCGACACGCTGATCTCGGACAACGACTACTTCACCGAGGACGCGATCCCGGGCGGCACCTACCAGCAGGACGAGGACGTCGAGACCGTGGGCGTGGTCAACCACCTCATGATCTCCTCCGAGCTCTCCGAGGACGCCGGCTACGACATCACCAAGGCCTTCTTCGAGAACCTGGACCGCATCCACAACTCGCACGCCGCGGCCAAGGAGATCACGCTCGAGGACGCCGCGACCGGCCTGACCGTGCCGCTGCACCCCGGCGCCAAGAAGTACCTTGAGGAGCAGAACGTCGAGGTTCCCTCCTCCTGATCCGCCCCGACCCGGCAGCACCGGTCCACCCATGGACCTGAACCGCCGCTGGGTGTTGGTCTCCGGCGTCGTGCTCCTCACGGGGTGCACGACGCCGGGCACCCTCACCCTCGAATGCGCCCACCAGCGCACCGACGAGATCTTCGGGACCCGAACGGTGGCCCCCGGAGACACTGTCCGGCTCAGCTGGATCCACTCCATCGAGCTGACCGACTGGACGGACACCTTCCGCGTGGAAGATCGCGGATTCACGCTCATCGAGACCGAGTTCTCCTCCTACGGCGCGGGCATGCCCACCGGCACCGAGGAGGGCACCGTGCACCTGGGCGAGGACTCCCTTCGCATCACCGATCTCGACCGCCCCTTCGAGTCCATCCGTTGGATTCACTCCGTGCGCCAGCGCCACCGCATCGACGTGGCCGAGGCACGCAACGTCTTTGACACCGACTCCCTGCCGGACCGGCAGCCGCTTGAACTGAGGACCCGATGAGTAAGACTCCTGAGCCCCACGGCTCGCATCCCGCGGACCCGTCCGGCGCTGAGGCGCCCGGCACTGGTGCCCCCGGCACCAACACTCCCGACGCCGGTCACCGCGGCGACGCCGCAGCGGCCGCGTCCGCGACGCCGTCCGCCACGTCGACGAAGACCGCCGAGCGGCCCTCGGGCGAGATCACGCTCGACGCGATGAGCGACGAGGAGCGCCGGAAGCAGGAGGCTGAGGCCGCCGAGGTGGCCGCGAAATTCGACTCCGAGTCCCGCGTCCGCACGAATACGTGGCGTCCGTTGGCTGTCTTCCTCTCCGGCGTCGCGATCCTCACGGCGCTCTATCACATGTACACGGCCTACTTCGGGCCGCCGCCCACGCTGATTCACCGCTCGTTGCACGTGAGCCTGATCGTGTTCCTGATCTTCATGCTCTACCCGCCGCATCGCCGCGCGCAGGGTGTGGCGTGGCGGATTCCCGACGCCGTCCTGGCCCTGTTGGCCTTCCTGCCCACGGTGTATCTGCTCCTCAATTACGAGCGGCTGCTGCGGCAGGCGGGTCGCTTCCAGATGATGGATGTGATCGTCGCCGTCATTCTCATCGTGCTCGTACTGGAGGCGGCGCGGCGCGTCACCGGCTGGGCGCTGCCTATCCTCGCGCTGATCTTCTTCGCCTACGGTGTGTTCGGCCGGCAGCTCTCCGGGATCTGGCGGCACCGCGGCTTCGAATGGGAGCAGCTGTCCTACAGCCTCTACATGACCACCGAGGGCATCTTCGGCACACCGATCGGCGTCGCCGCGAGCTACATCTTCCTGTTCATCCTCTTCGGCGCCTTCCTGAACAAGTCCGGCATGTCCTCGCTCTTCAATGACCTGGCCCTGGCCATCGCGGGTCAGTCTCGCGGCGGGCCTGCGAAGGTGGCGACCATCGCCTCGGGCTTCATGGGCTCGATCAACGGCTCGGCCATCGCCAATGTGGTGTCCACGGGCGCGTTCACCATCCCGCTGATGAAGAAGATCGGCTACACCCGCACCTTCGCCGGCGCGGTGGAGGCGACGGCCTCCGTGGGCGGCCAGATCCTGCCGCCCATTATGGGTGCCGCCGCGTTCATCATGGCCGAGACGCTGGGTATGCCCTACTCGGAGGTGGCCCTGGCCGCCATCGTGCCGGCGCTGCTGTACTACATCAGCCTCATCATGCAGATCCACCTGCGGGCCACCCGCCTGGGGCTCAAGGGGATCTCTCGGGACTCGCTACCGCTCATGCGGGACGTGCTGAAGGAGCGCGGTCACCTGCTGCTGCCGCTGGCCTTCCTGATCTACATGCTCTTCTTCTCCGGGCGCACCATCCTGTTCTCGGCGCTGCTGACCATCCTGGTGACGATCATCGCCGCGCAGCTGCGTGCCACCACCCGCATGAGCATCAAGGACATGCTGGGCGCCCTGGAGAACGGCACCAAGGAGGTGCTCGGCGTCTCGGTGGCGTGTGCGTGCGTGGGCGTGGTGGTCGGTGTGGTGACCCTGACCGGCTTCGGCGTGACGCTGGCCGGCGGCATCATCAGCCTCTCCGGCGGCGTGCTCTTCTGGACCCTGGTGCTCACGATGCTGGCCTGCCTCATCCTGGGCATGGGCCTGCCCTCGATCCCCGCCTACATCGTCACCGCGACGATGGCCGCACCGGCCCTCGTGCAGCTGGGCGTGGAGCCGATTGTGGCGCACCTGTTCGTGTTCTACTTCGGCCTGTTCGCCAACATCACCCCGCCGGTGGCGCTCGCGGCGTTCGCGGCCGCGGGCATCTCCGGTGGCGATCCCATGCGCACCGGTCTGGCCGCCATCCGCTTGGCCGCGGCGGGCTTCGTGATCCCCTACGTGTTCGTCTACAACCCGGATCTGCTCATGCGGGATGTGCCGCTGCTGCAGGGTGGCGTCATCATCCTCACCGCGCTCGTGGCGATCTTCCTGCTCTCCGCAGCGCTCGAGGGTCACCTCATGGTGAGCATGCCGTGGTGGCAGCGCATCGTACTGGGCGCCGGCGCCATCATGATCCTCAACACCAACCTCATGTGGGATCTCATCGGCCTGGGCCTGGTGGCCGTGACCCTCGGCGTGCAGCTGGTGCGGGCCAAGCGGCAGGACCAGTTGGGGTTGCGCTACATCTGAGATGGCACGCGAGCGACGGCGTGATCCTGACGCGCCGCTGAGCCGGACACGGCCCTTGCTTAGCGGGGTGTGCTGAGCCGCGCGAACGTCTCGTCCAGGATGCGGGCCGCCTCCGGCAGGGCCGCCAGGAATGCCTCAGGCTGCTCGGCAGTGTCCGCCCAGAAGCTCACGCAGAACTCGAGGTGCTCCTCCCCCGGCGTGTAGTTCACGCCGAATCCCTCGGCCACCGTCGGGACGAAGGCATAGCGGACAAACACGTCGGCACCGCCCAGGGACGTGGTGGACAAGAAGTCGTGCCGCGCCGCGCGCACGGCCGGGTCGGCCAGGAGTTCACCGTAGGCGTCCTCCCCGCCGCCCTCGGCTCCCGACCCGGCCAGGGCAAGACCCCACAGGTGACGGTCGACGCCGGCACCGGCCTTGCATGCCTTGATCCAGCCTCGGTGCGCCTCGAGAGCGGCATCCAGGGCCGCTCGGAGCGCTGCGTCCTGAGCCGAGTCTTCCGCTGATGCCTCGCCTGCGCCACCCGCCTCGCCACCGGTCAGCAGGCCGATCAGCGCCACCAGCTCCGGCGTGACGGGGCGGACGCACTCGGTACGCCCGGCCAGGTACTCGCGCAGGTCCACGGACTCATACGTACCACGCACCCGGCCAAAGGCCAGCTGCTGAGCCAGCGCCAGGACGAACTGCTGCACGGCATCCAGACTGACCTTGCGGTCCAGGCCGGTGGCGTCCGGCAGCACGGTGCGCACCCGGCGCACGCGCAGGCGCTCCGCCTGCTTCTCCACCGCGGCCAGCCCCTCCTGCACAGACTCGGCCTGCTGCGGAGTCAACGTCCACGACACACGCTCCGGGGCCACCACGCTGGCATGCTCGGTCCGAGGCCCTGGCACCAGCGTCGTCAGCGCCTCCGTGGATGACGACGCCGCACCCGACGCCGCCCCGGTAACGTCCCCGGTGACCTCCACGGACGGAACCTCCGCCGCCTGCATTCGCGTCACCACGGCCGCGGCGGTGGCGCCGTCGATCGTGGAATGCTCCAGATGCAGCGCCGAGAGCCCCGCGCCCAGGTGGTGCAGGTAGCTGAACGGCTTGTAGGCCCACACCTCGTCCACCGCGGTCAGCGACTCCTGCAGCCGTGCGGCGGGATCGTCCTGGCCATCCTGACCCGGCGGAATCAGGGTCACCGTGAACAGCAAGTCCTGCAGTCGCTGGTAGACGGCCGCGTTCTCCACGTCCGCCACCACCCCCGGCAACAGCTCGGCCAGCCGGCCGCTGCCCAGGGCGGACAGCGCGGTGAACGCCAGCTCCGGTTCCGCGCCAGCCACCGACGACGACGCCCCGGACTCGCTCACTTCGCGCTCCGCAGCGCCACCCTCCGGCACCTCCACCGGCCCAGCATCTGTGAGCACCCACCCGACCGCCTCGGCCAACTGCTCTCGGGCCACCGGCCGCCCGTGCTCATCGGCCACCGGCACCGCATACAGCCGGCCGGCGTGGATGATCCCCGCCTCGCGACCGGCCGCACCCGTCTCCCGCGGCCCCCAGAACTCATCCTCGGGCATCCCGGGATGGCGCAGCCCACCAGCCAGGCGCGTCCATTGCCGCGGGTCCAGCACGGCCCCGCGCGGGTTCTCCTCCGGGCCGCTCTCGCCGCGCACCTGGGCCAGGTGCACCGTGGCCGCACGGTAGAGCAGATCGGCCGCGCCGCCGTCGGGAAGGTTCAGCTCGAAGACCACGGAGGTGCTCAGCGCCAACGGATCCCGGCCAGCGAAGTACTCGGCCACCCACGCCGCGCTCGCCCAGCTCTCCCCGGCGCGCTCACCGGACTCGGCGAGCGCCTCCAGCGCCCGCTGCCGCCCCGGCACGGACCCCTCCCGGGCCGCACGAATCCGCTCCGCCACGCGCTCGGCGGTGGCGGCGTCGTCGGGGGCGATCCCGGCGACCATGGACTGCAGCCGCGCGAACGTGGCGTCCAGATCGGGGACGGGCAGCGGCGCGGGAGCAGCCATGGTGGGCCTCAGGCCTCCTGATCCGCCGGGGTCTCCACCACCGGGTCGATGATCGGGTTCTTGGGCAGCTTGCGCACGCGTTTGGGGCGCTTGGAGCGGGCCGGGATCAGCGAGCGCATGTTCTCGTGCTTGCCGAAGCACAGTAGACGGTCGTTCTCCTCGAGCTCCTTGGTGCCCGCCGGGTTGGGGAAGACCTTGCTGCCGCGGTGCAGGGTGAGGACCTGGATGTCCTTCTCCCACAGCCCGGACTCGCGAATGGCGCAGCCCACCATCTCAGAACCCGCGTTGACCTGGATCTCGGCGACGCCGTATCCGGTGGAGACGGCGAGGCGCTGACGCACGTCGATCTCCGGGAAGCCGGCCTGATCGGCGATGTAGTCGATGATCGCGCCGGCCACGTCCAGCTTGGTGGCGCGCTCGATGCCCTCGAGGCCCGGGGAGGAGTTGACCTCCATGACCAGCGGGCCGTCGTCGCCTTCGAGCATGTCCACCCCGGCCACGCGCAGACCCATGATGTGCGCGGCCCGCACGGCGGTCTCCTCGAACTCCGGGGTGATCTGCACGGCCTCCACGGTGCCGCCGCGGTGCACATTGGAGCGGAACTCGTCACCGGTGGCCCGGCGTCGCATCGCGGCCACCACCCGGTCACCCACCACGAGCGCGCGGACGTCCTTGCCCTTGGACTCCTTGACGAAGCGCTGGATCAGCACCTGCTGATTGGTGCCCTGCAGGGTCTCGATGATGGCCTCGGCCACCTTCTTGGTCGGGGCCAGGATGACACCGATTCCCTGGGTGCCCTCGAGCAGCTTGATGACCACGGGCGCCCCACCCACCATGTCGATCGCCTTGGACACCTCGCCGCGATTGCGGACGAACACGGTGGCCGGCATGTCGATATTGTGGCGGGACATGATCTGCGTGGCGCGCAGCTTGTCCCGGGAGTTCATGATGCCCGCCGACGTGTTGGGCGTGTAGACATCCATCTGCTCGAACTGGCGCACCACGGCGGTGCCGAAGTAGGTGACGGAGTTGCCGATGCGCGGCAGGACGGCGTCGTAGGAGGACAGGGGCTTGCCGCGGAAGAGCAGATCCGGCTCCTCCGTGCTCAGGTCGATGCCGAAGCGCAGGGTGTCCAGGACCTTCACCTGGTGGCCGCGCTCCGCGGCGGCGGACTTGAGTCGCTGGGTCGAATAGGCGCGCAGGGACCGGGAGAGAATGGCGAGCTTCACGGGCGTCTTTCCTGAGAGGATGAGGAGCGTGTCCGAGTCTATGCACCCGCCCGCTCAATCGTCAGCCCAGCCCAGCCCCACTCTGGTGGGCTGGCGCGAATGGGTCAGCCTGCCGGGATCGGGCGTGGACTGGCTCAAGGCCAAGATCGACACCGGCGCCCGCACTTCCGCCCTGCATGCCTTCGACGTCCAGCAGTTCCGGCGCGACGACGCCCCCTGGGTCCGCTTCCAGGTTCACCCCTGGCAGACCTCGGCCAAGGACGCCAAGATCGTCGAGCTGCCGGTCAAGGACACCCGCGTGATCCGCTCCTCCAACGGCTCCGCGCAGCCGCGGCTCGTCGTCGCGATGCCCCTGAGCCTGGCCGGGCGCCAGATCGAGGCGGAGGTGACCCTGACGGACCGCGATGAGATGGGCTTCCGCATGCTCATCGGCCGCGAGGCGTTGGGGCAGGGCTTTCTCGTGGATCCGGCCGCCTCCTACCTCGGCGGGCTGGCGCCGAAGGCGGTGCGGCGGCGCAATTGGGGCAAGCGGTGAGCGCGGGGTCGGAGGGCTCCGGGCGGATGCCCGGGTCGGCGTCGGGTACCGGGCGGCGTTCCCGACGACGCTCCCCGCGTCCGGCATTCGAGTTCGGCGGGGTGAGCGTCAAGCCGGGACAGCGCCGCGAGCTCTCGCTTCCGTTGTCTCGCATGGTCACCGGCGCGGAGGTCTCCCTGCCGGTGCATGTGCTGCACGGGCGCCGCGAGGGCCCCACGGTGTGGGTGTCGGCGGCGATCCACGGCGACGAGGTGGTCGGCATCGAGATCATCCGCCGAGTCCTGGAGAAGGTGAAGCCGAAGTTCCTGCGCGGCACGCTGATCGCCGTGCCGATCGTCAACGTGCTGGGCGTGCTGGCCGGGGACCGGTATTTGCCGGATCGTCGCGACCTCAACCGCTCGTTCCCGGGGTCGCCCCGGGGCTCGCTGGCCGCGCGGATCGCGCACCTGATGATGACGCAGGTGATCTCCCGCTGCGAGCTCGGGATCGACCTGCACACCGGGGCGGACCGGCGCTCGAATCTGCCGCAGATTCGCTGCGATCTAGAGGATCCCCGCACCCGGGAGCTCGCCGAGGCCTTCGGCGCACCCGCGCTCTATCATGCGCGACTGCGCGATGGCTCCTTACGCATGGCTGCGCTGGAGGCCGGCGCCCGGGTCCTGCTCTACGAGGCCGGCGAGGCCTGGCGCATGGACGAATACGCCGTCAGCCCCGGGGTGGACGGGGTGCTGCGCGTGCTGGCCGCGATGGACATGCTGGAGCCGGCCGACGTCGGGCTGCCGGAGCCCGCCGGACCCGGGCAGCTCATGCAGCTCAGCGAGCACGACGAGCCCCTCGCCCTCGATGCGATGGGCGAGGACGCGGAGATGCTCGCCGCTCCCCCGCCCGCCCCGTATGTGGTGTGGCGCTCGGGGTGGGTGCGGGCCCGGCGGGACGGTCTGGTGCACCTGGATGTGTCCCTGGGCCAAGAGGTGGAGCGCGGCGAACGGATTGGCGTGCTCTTCGACTCCTTCGGTCACCGCCTGTCCTCCGTGCGCTCGGACCGCACGGGCGTGGTGATCGGGCGCTCGGAGGCGCCGCTGGCCAATCGTGGCGACGCCCTGGTGCACGTGGGTGAGATCGAGACGGAGCATGTTCCCGAGTCGATGTTGGATCTGGACTGATCACCGCTGAAGCGCGACGGAGCTTGAGCCGTGGCGCAGCGGAGCCGAAACCAGGGCGCGGCGCGGCGGGCGTGACGCCGGACCACTTCCGGCCCCGCGGCTCGCGGGAGGGCGCCGGTAGTCTCGGCTACGGCATCTGTGTGACCCCCACCGTGACCAGGAAGGACGCATGAGCGAGCACGCCGCCGGCATTCATCACCAGGACTTCCGTGACGTCATGGGCCACTACCCGACCGGCGTCGTGGTGGTCTGCGGCCTGGTGGAGGGCGAGCCGGTGGGCATGGTGGTCGGCACGTTCTCCTCCGTATCCCTGGACCCGCCGATGGTGTCCTTCATGCCGGCGCGGACCTCGCAGACCTACGCGCGACTGCGGCAGGCGCAGCGGGTGTGCATCAGCGTGCTGGCCCACGACCAGCTCGAAGCGTGTCGGCGGCTGGCCTCGCGGGACCCGGACAAGTTCGCGGCCGTCGCGTGGACGCCCGGGCCGGACGGGGTGCCCAGCATCGACGACGCCGTCGCCCATATTCATGGCCGCCTCTCCCAGGAGATTGAGGCCGGGGACCACTACATCAGCCTCGTGGAGGTCGATGACCTGCACGTCACCCGCCCCACCACGCCGCTGCTGTTCTTCCAGGGCGGCTACGGCGGCTTCTCCACGCACGGTCTCTCGGCTCACCTGGATGCGTCGCTGATCTCTGCGGTGCACGTGGCCGAGCGGGCCCGCCCGCAGCTGGATGCCCTCGCCGCGCGCTTCGACTGCACCGCCACCGCCCTGATCCAGGTCACCGAGCTGGACCAGACCATCGGCGCCTCCTCCTACGGCCCGGACAGCGAGGCCGATCAGCGCATCGGCGTGCGGATTCCGCTGATCCCGCCGATCGGGATCTCGGCCGTGGCGTGGAGCCCGGAGCACGCCGCGGCCTGGGCCCGACGCACCGCCCCGGGCGGCGTGGACGCCGCCGGGTATGAGGCCATGGCCGAGCGGGTGCGCGAGCTCGGCTACTCGATGAGCCTGATCGACGACGACGGCGCCGCCTGGTCCGCCCTCGGGGAGGCGCTCGAGCAGTGGGGTGCCGGACAGTTGGCGCCCGCCGAGGACCGCGAGGTGCGCCGCCGCATCGCCGAGGCCACCCGCTACTTCGGCTCCGGGATCGATGCGGATGCTCAGGGGCTGCGGATCGCGACGTTGAGCGTGCCCGTGCTGGACCCTGCGACCGGGGAGAACTCCGGCATGGTGCTGCGCCTGTCCGGGCTGCAACGACCGGCGTCGGGGGCGACGGCCCTGGGCTGGGTGGACGCGCTTACCGAGGCTGCGGCTGAGGTCACCGCCGTGCTGGCCGCCGAGGGTGCCCGCGACTACGAGCGCTACCGCACCGAGGGCCTGCGCAGCTGCTGAGCCCGGTGCGGGCCGACGAGGCGCGCCGCTTCGTGGCCGCCGCTCCATGGTGGGCAATGTCCAACCCTCACCGCTCCCGGGTGGGCAACGTCCCTCAAACTCGCACGAACGGGACTTTGCCCACCACGGAGTCATGCCCGCCGGCCACTTCCCACCCCGAACGCTCCCGGGTGGGCAATGTCCCTCAAACTCGCGGGAAGGGGACATTGCCCACCGCGGAGCCGGGGTAGCGGCCCGTTCCCACCGCGGAAGGAAGGTAGCGGCCGGTTCCCACCCGCGAACGGCACCGCCCCCTCAACCGCACCCTCGACCGCTTCGTCCGATCACCACACCCCCTCACACGCACGCAGCCCCGGGCCACTCGCGAGGGAGCGGTCCGGGGCTGCGTGTGATGTGCCCGGGGGCGAGTCAGAAGCGGGTGATCACTTCTTCTTCGCGGAGAGCACCTGCACCTCGACGTCGGCGACGACGTCGTCGTGCAGACGCACCTGGGCGCGGTGGTGGCCCACTGCCTTGATGTGCTGGGGCAGGGTGATGGAGCGCTTGTCGACGCTGCCGAGGCCAGCGGCCTCGATCGCCTCGGCGACATCGCCGGCCTGAACGGCGCCGAACAGGCGGCCCTCAGCACCTGCGGTGCGCTCGATCTTCACGGTGGTGTCCTGCAGCTTCGCTGCGAGGGCCTGAGCGTCCTCGAGGCTGGCCACGGCGCGTGCTGCGCGGGCTGCCTTGATCTGCTCGACCTGCTTCTCGCCGCCCTTGGTCCACACGGTCGCGAAACCGCGCGGGAGCAGGTAGTTGCGGGCGTAACCGTTCTTGACCTCGACCACGTCACCGGCCACGCCGAGACCGGTCACTTCCTGGGTCAGGATGAGCTTTGCCATCGGTGTCTTCCTTCCTCGACTCGCTCGATCAGCCGCGGCCAGCGCCGGCGTAGGGCAGCAGAGCCACTTCGCGGGCGTTCTTGATGGCCTGAGCGATCTTGCGCTGCTCCTGGACGGTCACGCCGGTCACGCGGCGAGCGCGGATCTTGCCGCGGTCGGAGATGAACTTGCGCAGCAGTGCGACGTCCTTGTAGTCGACGACGGTGACGCCGGCGGCCTTCAGCGGATTGGACTTGGGTTTGGGCTTACGGATGTCAGCCTTTGCCATCGTGGTGCTCCTTGTTGCTCGTGGAGCCCGCAGAACGGTTCTGCGGGATGGGACGCCTCCCGTGACGCTGCACCCTGTGAGGGGCCCGACGCCGGTGAGGCGGGGTGTGATGCGGCGGTGCCGCACCACGGGGGTGTGGGATGACCCGGTGAGGGGTCGTCCTTCCAGACCGGTCTCGGCCCGGACGGAAGATGCCCGTGAGAGCAGGGCCTAGAAAGGGGGCTCCTCGGAGGAAGGGGTGCCCCAGCCTCCGCCGCCGCCCCCGCCGGACCAGGGGTCCTGCGGGGCCGCGTTGCCGCCGCCCTGCTGAGGCTGGCCCCAGCCACCGCCGCCCTGCTGGCCTCCGCCGCCACCGAAGGTGGAGTCGGAGTTGCCGCCGGAGGGCTGGCCGTAACCGCCGCCACCCTGCTGACCGCCGCCGAAGCCACCGCCGGAGCCGCCACCGCGCTGGGAGCGGGTGACCTTGGCCGTGGCGAAGCGCAGCGCGGGGCCGACCTCGTCCACGTCCAGCTCGTAGCTGGTGCGGCGGTTGCCGTCGCGATCGTCATAGGAACGCGCCTTGAGGCGGCCCTGGACGATCACGCGCATGCCCTTGGTCAGCGACTCGGCCACGTTCTCCGCGGCCTCACGCCAGATCGAGCAGCGCAGGAACAGGGCTTCCCCGTCCTTCCACTCGTTGGACTGCCGGTCGAACGTGCGCGGCGTGGACGCGATCGTGAAGTTCGCGACGGCCGCCCCGTTCGGGGTGAAACGCAGTTCAGGGTCGGCGGTGAGGTTGCCGACCACGGTGATGACGGTCTCGCCTGCCATGGTCACTCCTGACGTTCGCTAGGGACTACGGGGTGCGGGGCGGGTGCCTCGCTGGAACCAGATGCTCTCAGGCCATCCGGAGAGGTGAAGGATCACTCCGCGTCAGCGGTGACCTTCTGCTCCTCCGGACGGATGATCTTGGTGCGCAGGATGGTCTCGTTGATCGTCAGCAGACGGTCGAGCTCCTTGGTGGTGTCCGGGTTGGCGGTGAAGTTCACCACAACGTAGATCGCCTCGGACTTCTTCTGAATCTCGTAGGCCATCTTGCGGCGGCCCCACACGTCGACGTTGTCAACGGTGCCGCCGTCGTTGGTGACGACCTCGAGGTACTTCTTCAGGGTCGGCTCTACGGTGCGCTCGTCGACCTCAGGGTCGATCAGCACCATCAGCTCATAAGCACGCATGCGAACCCACCTCCTCTGGGCTTGGCGGCCACGGTCTCTCCGTGGCAGGAGGTTCTGTGCTTGGTGCCCGCGCGTCGTTCCGCTCTCTTCGGCGGCACGCAGGCAACCCGATCCACTCTACCATCGCGTCACAGCCCGTCCGTGGGTGAGGATAGGCACATGACTGAGACCTCAGCGCGCCCCGACGCCGCCACCCACGTCCTGCTCCTGCGCGGAGTGAATGTGGGGGGCCGAAACCGGGTGCCGAAGGCGGATCTGGCCCGCGCCGCCGAGCGCGCCGGCGTGCGTGACCCGCATGTCCACCTGAATTCGGGCAATGTCCTGGGCACCCTGGCCACCGGCACGGATCCCGACGACGTCGCCGCGCGTCTGCGCGCGCACCTCGCCTCCGATCTGGGTGTGGAGACTCCGGTGCTGGCGATCACCGTGAAGGAGCTCGACGCGTTGCTGGATGCCCTGTTGAACTCGGAGCTCGTGGCGTGGGACGAGACCCTCGAGGATCTCGACCCCAAGCGCCTGCATCTCGTCGTGCTGGATCGTGCGCCGGAGCCGCAGGCGGCGGCCGCGCTGGGCGAGGTGGACTTCGGGGCGGACCGGTGTGCCGTCATCGGGCGCGGAGTCTGGATCCGCTACGCCGCGGACACGCAACGCTCCCGGCTGAGCCTGCCGCGGATCGAGCGCGAGCTGAACGCCGGTGAGGCCACGAGCGGCGCAGCCGAGACCGCCGTAGTGGGCACGGCGCGCAATCTGCGCACCATCCGTACCCTGGCCGGTCGGCCCGAGCCGCTGCGCGATCTTCCGGTGATGCGCCCGCGCTGACCCCGCCCCCGTCGCGCCCCACCTGAAAAATCGGGTGCGCAGATGACCCTTAAGGCGCCCGAAATGGGCGTTGAGTGGGTCATCTGCGCACCCGATTTTCACGGGGCTGGGTGCAGGGGGTCAGTGTGCGTGAGGGGTGGGGTGAGTGTGGGGGTGGGGCTCAGCGGGGCGGGGCCGCGCTCACACGCCGGAGTAGAACGCCCCGATCGCCGCGGTGAGGTGCTCCACGTCGCGCACCCCGCACATCTCGCGGGCCGAGTGCATCGAGAGCAGGCCGAGGCCCACATCCACGGTGCGGATGCCCAGACGGGTGGCGGAAATCGGCCCGATGGTGGAGCCACACGGCATGTCGTTATTGGACACGAACTCCTGGAACGGCACCCCGGCCACCCCGCACCAGCGCGCGAACGCGGCCTCACCCGAGGCATCGGTGGCGTAGCGCTGATTCGCGTTGATCTTCAGCAGGGGCCCGTGGTTCACCCGCGGGTGGTTCACGGGGTCGTGCCGCTCGGCGTAGTTGGGGTGGACCAGGTGGCCGGCGTCGGAGCTGAGCAGCCACGATCCCTGAATGGAGCGGGCCACGCCCTGACCGGTCACGCCCAGCGCGTCGAGCACGCGGCCCAGGACCTCCTCGAGCAGCGGGCCTGCGGCACCGGAGCGCGACGCCGAACCGAGCTCCTCGTGGTCGAACGCGGCGAGCATCGGGATGACCGGGGCACCCGCGGACTCGCCCAGGATTCCGTCGGCCACGGTGCCCGCGAAGCCCTCCGCGCCGTGCTCGGCGGCCACGCGCTCCAGCTCCACGAGTCCCGCGTGCACGGAGCTCAAGTTATCCAAACGCCCGGAGGCGAAGAACTCCCCGTCGAGACCGAACAGCCCCGGGAACTGGGCGTCGGCGACCACCACGTCGTGCCCGCGCACGGACTCGCGCGGCACGCCCGCGGCCTCGGCGAGCGCGGCCAACACGTCCCCGGACAGGCGCGCGGCGAGGGCCTGCGCGTCCGGCTCCGCGGCGGAATCGTGCACGGCCTCGGCGTCGAGGTCACCGGGGGCGGGCAGCGCGCCGACCACGGGGTGGGTGTGCTTCTGACGCTGCAGCTTCAGCCCCTCGGCGTTGACCTCACGGTCGAGGTGGATGGCCAGCTGCGGGATGCGCCCCACGGGCCCGGTGGCGGCGAGGACCTGGCGGCCGTCCTCCAGCGCCAGGCGTCCGGCGAAGCGCAGCTCGCGGTCCAGCCACGAGTTCAGCAGCGGCCCGCCGTAGATCTCGACGCCGGCCTGCTGCCAGCCATCGCGGGTCAGCGTCGCGTGGTGCGGCTTGAGCTTGAAGCCTGGCGAGTCGGTGTGGGCGCCGAGCACGCGGAACACGGGAGGCTGCGCGGGCGCGGACCCGGCGGCGTCGTCGGTGTCCTCGCCGGACACGGTGACCGTCGTCGGGATGATCCAGGCCAGCGCGGCGCCGTCGCGGACCACCACGTAGCCGCCGGGGGTGCTGGGGAAGTCCTCGGACTCGTCCAGGCGGGTGAAGCCGTGGGCCTCGAGCCGGCGGGCGACCTCCTCGGCGGCGTGATAGCTCGAGGGCGAGGCCATGACGAACTCGGCGAGATCCTGCAGGTGAGCGGGCAGGGCGGGGGCTGCGGGGCTGGGCTGAGTCATGCCTTCGAGGGTACTCGGCCAGCCTGCGCGCCCCGCCGGTCAGTCCTTAAGGGTAGGACGAAACCGGCCGCGATTACTCATAAAAATCGCCAAGGTGCATGTTACCGCAGCAAGTGCGTAAATTGCAGTGACGAGTGAGCCCCGGACCTCATGCGTGTACCCCAGTTGGGCGAGGACTAGAGCCGCAAGAATGAGGTAGAACCAGTCTGTCAATTGTCGCACTGGCCTCCGATCTAAGCGCCCATTTCTCTTTCCGGCGAGATTGCCACTCACGTGAAGCACTTTTCTCGGATACTATCAAAGCCAATAATCTCCCCGAAGAGTCCACCTGAAGCCGCCATGGCGGCATTGTACTTGGCCCGCGCCCCGTGAGCGGCATGGTATGCCCGCCACATGATCTGAACTCCGCGGCGAACACTCCCGAACCGTGCAACGAGGCGATATCCGATCCTGGCTCCGGCCCCCCAGGGCATGAATGTCGCTCCAATCGTGGCGATGCACACGGTCCAACCCCACACTGTCGATGGATCGGCAATGACGGGAAAAGTCGTATCTTCACTCACAACGACGATTTGACGAACAGTCGTGCCGTGGATTTCAAAACGCGTGGGGACATCCTGCCCATGGGCATCGACCGCCCATGGTGCTTTGATAAAGCCTAGCCGCTCCCCTGCCACGTCGATGATGTCGACCCCACCGTCCTCAGACGCGAGGACCTGAGAGCCTATTGGCAGTGTGAAGTCAAAGTCATAGACGCTTGGAGCGTCAGCATCAGTGATGTGGATGAGAGTCTGCTCACCATGACTGGTATCGTAGGTGACAACATCGGCGCCGTTCATCGATGTCGCGGCCAAGACCTCGCCGACATCCTCGACTAGATCCATCGGGGCCATAGAAGCAACATCGATGGGCTGCTCCTCGGTCTGACCCGGCAGCTCCATCTCCACGTCACCTGCGGTGGTGCGCGTGAGAACGGAGTCAGAGGCATTGTCAACCTCGATGACGGATCGTGTTCCCTCCGTTCGCGGTGCGCTGTTCTCCTCGGCGGCACTCAGTTGGGCACCGAACATCGTTAGGCTGAGAACAAGCGTTGTAGCCAGCGTCTTCTTCATACTGAGATCCTCCACAATTGTGTCAATGACTCGAGGCCACCTCAGCCCCCCTACTCACCGAACTGAGTAACCAAGGTCGAGCTTCCCACAGCACCAATCACCACTCCTTTCTGTTAAGACTGTGTTACGCCGGGCACCTGCAGCTCGGGCCGGATCATCTCCACCGCGACGCGCCCGCACAACCACAGCACGGCCAGCATGTGGGCGAGGATCGCGGCGACGTAGACGGAGTCGTCCATCGAGTGCTGCGGCTGGGAACCAGACACCCCCTTGGCCAGGTACATCCACACGGCGAAGAAGTGCAGGACCTCGATCACCATCCACACCCAGAAGTCGCGCCACCGCGGCAGCGCCAGGGCCAGCAGCGGAATCAGCCAGATCACGAACTGCGGCGAGTACACCTTGTTCACGAGCACGAAGCCCGCCACCACCAAAAACGTCAGCTGCGCCAGGCGTGGGGTGTGGCGCACCGTGATGCCCAGGACGAACACCGCCAGGCACCACAGGGCGAAGAGGCTGTAGGCCATCAGCGAGAGCCACTCGACCTCCACGGTGGGCCAGCCCGCGCGTTGGGCCACCACATCCCACGCGTGCCACATGCTGGAGAGCCCGGGGCCGCGCTCATTCGAGAACGTGAAGAACACGAGCCACGCCTCAAGATTGCCGATCATCAGCGGCAGATTCACCGCGAGCCACCCGGCCGCCGCACCGCCGGCCGTCCACAGCAGCGTGCGGGGGTCCCGACGACGCACGGCCAGGATCAGCAGCGGGCCGAGGATGAGCAGGGGGTAGATCTTCATGGCCGCGCCCAGCCCGATCATGACGCCCGCCACCGCGGGGCGTCCACGGGCCAGCGCGTACATGCCCAGAGCCAGCAGGGCGACGGCCCACAGATCCCAATTGATGGTGCCAGCCAGGATGATGCCCGGGGCGATGGCCACCATGAGCCCGTCCCACCAGCGGCGCCCGGCCATGCGCACGGTCAGCACGGCCGTGAGCGTCCACAGGCCCAGGACGAAGGCGAAGTTCACGAGCCAGAAGACGAGCGTGCCGTTGGCGGTCTCCGGCAGCCAGTGCGTGATCTGCGCGGCCAGTGACGCCACGAAGGACATCAACACGGGGTACTCGAAGGTGGAGCCGGGCAGGAACGGCGCCCAGGGCTCGTCAGCGAAACCGCGGGCCACATAGAGCGCGGACCAGTCCGAATAGCAGCCGGCGTAGTAGACGTTCGGCGCGCCCCAGCCGTTCACCAGGCACGGCGCCTTCTGCAGCAGGGTGGCGGTGGCCGCGAGGCTGAGCAGCAGGGCGGTCACCGTCATCGGCGAGGCCCACAGTCCCTGCCGCCATCGTCCGGCGTTGGCGGTCAGCCCGCCGGCCACCCCGTGGCGGCCTAACCGGTCCGGCAGCGGCTGCTGATGCCGACCCGCGCGGGGGCGAGGCCGGACGGATGAGCCGGCCGGTCCGGCGTCGGGCACCGCGGCGCCGCCGGCGAAGTGTCCACGGACCTCGGACGGTCCGAGGGCGCGGCGGGGCCGGGGTCGGGTGTGGCGCATGAGCCCATCTTAGGAAGATTCCCTGTCAGCGAACGACGCCGCCCCGCCCGCCCTCACCGGCGCGTAGTCGCAGGCCGGGGCGTAGACTGCACGGCAAGTCCTATTTCCCTGAGTGGGCCGCCCGGCAACGTGGCGGCTTTCCGCTGCGCCGCGCGTTCCCGCGCCTGCAGCCTGCGGCCCTCAGGTCTTGTCGAGGAGAGTATCGATCACCGTGGCCAACACCCCCATTCGCGTCGCCATCGCCGGCGTCGGCAACTGCGCAACGTCCCTGATCCAGGGCGTGGAGTACTACAAGGACGCTGCGGTGGACGACGTCGTCCCGGGCCTGATGCACGTCCAGTTCGGCGACTACCACGTGCGGGACCTGGACTTCGTGGCGGCCTTCGACGTCGACGCGAAGAAAGTGGGCCTCGATCTCGCCGACGCCATCCTGGCCTCGGAGAACAACACCATCTCCATTTGCGAGGTGCCCGCCACCGGTGTCACCGTGCAGCGCGGCCCCACCCATGACGGCCTGGGCAAGTACTACCGCGAGACCATCGAAGAGTCCGACGCCGAGCCCGTGGACGTGGTGCAGGCGCTCACGGACGCGCAGGTGGACGTGCTGGTCTGCTACCTGCCCGTGGGCTCCCAGACGGCCACCGAGTTCTACGCGCAGGCCGCGATCGACGCTGGCGTGGCCTTCGTCAACGCGCTGCCCGTGTTCATCGCCGGCACGCGCGAGTGGGCGGAGAAGTTCGAGATGGCCGGCGTGCCGATCGTGGGCGATGACATCAAGTCCCAAATCGGTGCCACCATCACCCACCGCGTGATGGCGAAGCTGTTCGAGGACCGCGGCGTCACCCTGGACCGCACCTACCAGCTCAACGTGGGCGGCAACATGGACTTCAAGAACATGCTCGAGCGGGATCGCCTCGAGTCGAAGAAGATCTCCAAGACGCAGGCCGTCACCTCGAACACCTCCGCGAAGCTCACCGAGGACGACGTCCACATCGGCCCCTCGGACTACGTGTCCTGGCTGGATGACCGCAAGTGGGCGTTCGTGCGCCTCGAGGGCCGCAACTTCGGCGACGCCCCCGTCTCGCTCGAGTACAAGCTTGAGGTGTGGGACTCCCCGAACTCGGCCGGTGTGATCATCGACGCCGTGCGCGCCGCGAAGATCGCCCTGGACCGCGGCATCGGTGGCCCGATCCTCTCGGCGTCCTCCTACTTCATGAAGTCCCCGCCGGTGCAGCACCGCGACGAGGAGGCCCACGAACTGGTGGAGGCCTTCATCCGCGGCGAGATCGAGCGCTAAGGGCTCATTGGACACCAACACCGAGGATGGTGGGCGCGGATCCACGATCCGCGTCCACCACCCTCGGTGCGTTCGCCCCACGTGCGGCTTGGGCCTCAGCCCTCGGAAGTCCGGTGAACGGGATCTCGTCGCGCGCGCTGGGAAAGAGCCCAGGTGAGCGCGCCGCACGCGTAGAGCACGAGTCCCACTGACCGCGCCTCCGGGAAAAAGAACACTCCGATAAGAGTGACCACGGTGGCCACGGTCAGGAGCACCCACGCGGTCATTTTCACGAGCATGCTCCGTAGATGGCTGTGATGCCGAACAGGTCAAGGAGTGCGGCCCTTGCGTCGGGGGCCGCTGCTCGCGCTGCCTCGTTCACAGCCTGATTGATCGCGCGGCGCGTCGATAGTCTGCGTGCTTTCGCTCGCTTGTAAGCCGCGCTAAAGGTCGTAACAAACTTCGTCACGCCACCTGCTGCCTTGAACACCTGTCTGATCTTAACAAGCCTCGTAATGGGAATGACTCCAGTCAACAACGTCAGTCCGATTGTTGACACGCAGTTGGCGATATTTACATCCGGCGCAACCTGCCCCTTGTCCCCCACAGGCAAGATGCCCAAATCCGCCGGCTGTGTCTCGAAATCCTTTACTTCGTCCCGGGGAATCTGCATCGTTCGGACCGAGGTAGGCAATGCATTCCGGATCCAACGACTTGCCGCTTCGTCTCCCTGACGGAGCACGTCCTCGGGAATCTCATCGATTGCGGTAAAGATCTCGAGCATTTGCTGCTCCGTCAGCGCCTCCCGCCGATAATCCTGACCGACTGCTCCCGCCGCGGGCGGGACTACCATCCCCGCGACCCCAAGGCCAAGTAGGGCTGATACCTGAGAAATGACATGACGTCGAAGCACAACGTACCCCCATCTGTTGCGCGGTCGGCGATCGACCGCTTGATCCGTAGACATTGAGGACTGTATCACAGTACTTCGAAGTTGGGGGGTAGCGGTGCCCGTACGTCGGTTCGAGGCTGAGGGTCAAGGGTTCCGGTCATGGGGAGTCCCATCACAGACCACCCGGAAGACTTCGACGTGCCTGGCACTACCTTCACCCAACCCAACCTGTCTACTTCCACGAGGATCGACGATCTCGGCCTGCACGTCACCGGGCAGCTCGTGCAGCCCAACCGAGTCTGTTGCAGGGACACATGGCCCTCTGGTGGCATGGGCGTCCGGGGCGGCTGCCGAACACCCCAGTTCGTGACAACGTCGCTAGTCGCAGTCACTCCGCACCCAGGCGCCACTCGACCGTCAGGCGGATGAGCTGCGCGTAGAGGTCGCGGCTCTCCTTGCGCGGGTGGATTCCGTCCGGGTCCCATTCCTTCGCGTACTGCGCGGCCTGCGCCCAGTCGGCGACGACGACGCGGTCCGGATGCTCTGCGGCCAGCGCGCGCATCCTCTGCTGCACACCCGGCACCCAGTCCCGGTCCGCGTACGGGGTGACGAGCACGAGCAGGCGGTCGGGGCCGACCGCGTCGAGGATCTCATCCCACTCCGATGCCGCGGCTCCCCCGTTGGTGCCCAGGGCCAGCACGACGACGTCGCGTAGCCTGCCCTCGTTGGCCTTGGTCGTGAGGATCTCGGTGGCATCGCGCATCTGGGTGCCGACCTCGGCGTCCACCGCGATGCCCGGCATCTGCTCGAGCATCTTGCTCGCGCTGGCCAGGCCCACGGAATCGCCGATCACGGAGATCTGCGAGCCACGCGTGGACGGGGGCAGCACGGCGGTGAGCTGGTCCTCCGTGAAGATCGGTGCATAGGCGGGACCCTCGGCCGGCTGAGCAGGGGCGGTGGGGCCTGGATCCTCGGCGGGCGGGGTGCCGGGTGCTGCGGACGAGCCGGCATCCTCATCGGGACCCGGTTCTGGTCCGGCGTCGTCGTCCGCAACCCCGTCAGCGCCACCGACTCCAGGGCTAGCCTCGGCCGCCCCCGCGCCGTCCTGACCCGACTCGGCGCCGTCGTCGTTCGGGGTCGCTGCCGAGCCCGGGGCCACCGCCTCGGCCTGGGCCTCCTCGGCGCGACGCAGCGCCTCCTCAGCCTCGGCGATGTCGCGCTGCAGCTGCGTCTGGGCCGGTGACACCACAAGCGCGCCAGCGGCCGCGCCGGTCGTCGCCACGAGGGCGAGCGCAGCCCCGGTGACCGCGACGCGGGATCCAACGGTCCTGGCCGCGCTCGCGGGCGTGCCGGCCAGCGCGCCAGCCTCCTGCGATGTCGTGGCACCGCCACGCCAGGCCCGGCCGATCCCGGCCCGCCACCGGGCGAAGGTGGCGCGGAAGCCGTCACGCAGGATCGCTTGCTCGAGCAGGCGCGTGGAGAGATCGGCCAGCAGGGCCGTCAACAGCAGCACGCCCGCCGCGGCCACCGGCTCCGCCCAGCCCGGGGCGTCCACGGGCAGCAGCACGCGCATGAGCACGAGCAGCGGCCAGTGCCACAGATAGGCCGCGTAAGAACGATGACCCCACCACGCGAGCCAGCGCGCGGACATCGCGCGGGAGAAGCTGTCTGTCCGCGTCCCGGCCGTGGCGTGCCAGATCAGTAGCGCGACGACGCCCGAGAGTCCGGCGAGCACGCCCAGGTAGACGTAGTCCTCGGTGCCGTCCACGAGAACGAAGCCCACCAGGACCACGCCGAGCCCCAGCCAGGCCGCACCGGTGCGGACCGGGGTGGGCGACGTCGTCGGGAGCCCGGCGGGCCGGGGCCGGTGCGCCACGCCGAGGGCGACGGCGGCACCGAAGAGCAGGCCGAACGCGTGGGAGTCGGTGCCGAAGTACATGCGGGTCTGCGGGTGGCCCTGCAGCGTGAGCACAGCCATCCACACGGCCGAGGCGACGGCGAGCGCGAGCACGACGGCGACGCGGATCCGGTCGGCGCGTCGTCCGGCATCGGCGATGTCTTGCGTGCGAGTGCGGGGGCGCAGGAGCAGCAGCAGACCCAGAATCAGCGGCGGCCACAGGACGTAGAACTGCTCCTCAATGGCCAGGGACCAGAGGTGCTCGAACATCGGCGGGGTGGCCTGATTGAAGTAGTCGTTGCCCTCGACGATCATCAGCCAGTTGCTCGTGTACGTCAGCGCGCCCAGCCACTCGCGCCGCAGCCCGGCGGGGAACTCATGCGCGGCGAGCCACGCCAGGGCGGTGCAGGCCACCAGCACCACGATCAGCGCGGGCACCAGTCGGCGCAGTCGTTTGGTCCAGAACTGGCGGAAGCCCACGCCCTGGCCGGCGTCGATGCGGCGCACCAGGCCGGTGGTGATGAGGAAGCCGGAGAGCACGAAGAACATGTCCACGCCCACGAAGCCTCCGGGCAGCAGCAGCGGCCACGCGTGGAACGCGAGCACGGCCAGCACGGCGATGCCGCGCAGACCATCCAGGGCGGGCACGCGACCCGGTCCCGGGCTGTGCCGCAGCCCCGGGCGCACGACGCCGTCCCCGTCACCGGAGCGGACGGTCGAGGTCCGGGGCGCGGGCTGCTGGGCTGGTGCTGATGTCACAGTTGTTCATGGTGAAGGGTGCCGACCCGGGACGCCAATTCGGTGACGGGGACGCCGGCGGGGGTGCGCAGGCCTCTCATGCCGCGAAATCGCGCTGACCTGGAGCCTTGCGGTGTGGGCGGCACCCCGTCAGTGGTCCGTGATGTGAGGAAAACGTCTCTCACCTCAGTACTTGACGCGGCGAACTTGACTCCTCCACCACGAGTGCGGCCCGAGCACTGCACGACCATCCCCCGCTGCCGTCTCTTCCCCGAGGATCACCATGTCGCACCACGATTTCCCCACGTCGAACATCTCCCGCCGGACCGTGACCCACGGCCTGGCCTGGAGCGTTCCCGCCGTCGCCGCCGTGGCGGCCGCGCCCGCCTATGCCGCCTCGCCTCAGAGCTGCTCCACTGGCACCCTGAACTGGGCCAACGCCCCGAGGACTGCTTCGACGCTCGATGGCTCCTCCGCCCAGCGGGTGCAGAACGGCACCATGATCCCCATTACCCTGGCCGACGGACGCCTCGTCTACGCGCGCGCCACGTTCCCCAGCGACGGCGTGATGACGGGCCAAACCGGCCTTTGGCATCGCACCGTGGGCAGGACCGCCTGGGGCTCCGCCGCGGGGCAGTACAACTTCAACACCTCCGTCTCCACGCTGGTGATGAACCAGCAGACGTCGCAGCGACCCACCACGGTCCAGCTCGACTTCTTCCTCGACCCGCAGGCCCGGTCCCCGCTCACCGTGTTCAACGTGGTTGTGCCCCTGATTGACTTCTCGTCGGCTACATCGTGGTACCGCGATCTGTTCACCTGGCGGAATCTACCCGAACGGTCGTACCAGGAGGCGTGGACGGTCAGCGCGGGCACGCCCAGCGGTGCAACGCTCACGGCCAGCACCACGGCGCTGCAGAATCCCTACTCCAACAGCAACTCGACCCTGCAAAACATACGCGGCTCCGGTACCGCAACGGACCCGTACTACTTCCCCTCGTCTCTGACCGATCGCTGGAACGAATCTGTAGGTGGCAACCTCATCACAAACTTCGGCACCGCCGGAGTGCGGTCAATCACGGTCACGTACGGCTCGAACAACTCCAGCTTCACGGGCGCACAGGGATCGGGGCTCGGCCCCATCACGCTCTGCGCCTGACGTGCGGCGGTAGTGTCGCTGCCGCCGTCGGGCAGCCCGGGGCCGCCCGTACCGCGGCGCCCTCAGAACAGCCCGTGCACCTGACCCGCCTCGTCCACGCTCATCCGATCCGCGGCGGGTGAAGCGGGAAGCCCGGGCATCGTCATGACGGCACCGGTCAGGGCCACGATGAAGCCCGCACCCGTGCGGACGCTCAGTTCCCGCACCGTCACGATGAACCCCTCGGGGGCGTTGAGCCGGCGGGGATCGTCGCTGAAGGAGTACGGAGTCTTGGCCATGCACACCGGCAGCGTCGCCAGCCCGCGCTCGCGCAGCTCACTCAGCTGCCGTTGGGCCGCCGGCGTCAGCTCCACCCCGGCACCGCCGTAGATCCGCCGCACGATCTCGCCCATGGCCTCCTCCGCATCCACCCGGACAGCGGCCAGGCGGCGTAGCGGACGCGGGTCGGCGTCGTCGGTCTCGGCCATGGCACCCACGACGACGTCCGCCAAGTCCAGCGCACCGGCACCCCCGCGGGCCCAGACGTCCGCGACGGCGACCGGCACCGCGCGCTGAACGCACCAGTCACGGAGCCAGTCCAGTTCAGCCTCGGTGTCCTGGGTGAAGCGATTGATGGCCACTACGACGGGCACCCCATAGGACTGCATCGCGGCGACGTGACGGGCCAGATTCGCCACGCCCGTCTCCAGCGCGCGCTGGTGCTGCGCGATGACGTCGTCTCCGTCCACGCCGGCGGCCTGGGCGCAGGCCTCCGCGCCGGCGCGCACGGCCTCGAGGCTCAGCCCGCCCTGGAGCTTGAGCGCCCGGACGGTGGCGACCACCACGACGGCGGCGGGATCGAAGTCGCCCGCCACCGAGGTGATGTCCATGAACTTCTGCCCGCCCAGGTCCGCGCCGAAGCCGGCCTCCGTGATGACCAGGTCCGACAGCGACTGCGCGGCGCGCGTGGCGATCACCGAGTTCGCCCCGTGGGCGATGTTTGCGAAGGGTCCACCGTGAATGAGCACCGGCGTCCCATCCAGGCTCTGGACGAGGTTCGGCAGCAGGGCGTCCTTGAGCAGGACGGTCATGGCCCCCTGGGCGCCGTCGGGGCCGATCTGCCCGGCCGTGACCGGCTCGCCGGACCGGGTGTACCCGACGGTGATGGCGGCCAGCCGCGCGGTGAGGTCCGCGAGATCGGTGGCGAGGCAGAACACGGCCATCGTCTCCGAGGCCACAGTGATCTCGAAACCGGCCTCGCGCGGCACTCCCTGTGCGGTGCCGCCGAGCCCGGTAACCACGTGGCGTAGGGCGCGATCGTTGACATCAAGCACGCGCTGGAGGGTGACCCTGCGCGGGTCAATGTCCAGGGCATTGCCCTGCTGGATGTGGTTGTCCACGAGCGCGCACAGGAGATTGTGGGCGGCCGCGATCGCGTGGAAGTCGCCGGTGAAGTGCAGGTTGATGTTCTCCATTGGCACGACCTGCGCGTGGCCGCCGCCGGTGGCGCCGCCCTTGACGCCGAAGACCGGGCCCAGCGACGGCTCCCGGAGCGCCGCCATCGTGGTGGTCCCGGCGAGCGCTGGTGGAGCGTCATCCTGCCGGGCGCGGAGGTTGAGGGCATCGGCGAGGCCCACGCTGACGGTGGTCTTGCCCTCGCCGGCCGGCGTCGGGCTGATGCCGGTGACCAGGACGACGCGTCCGGTGCGCGGGCCGGTCAGGGCGTCCGGGTGGACCTTCGCCATGTGGTGACCGTAAGGGATCAGGTGCTCGGCTGAGATGCCGGCGCGCTGGGCGATCGCCGCGATCGGCAACAGCGGATGGGCGGCGGCGATCTCAGCATCGTTCATGCACTCGATCCTGCCACGCGGCCGACCCCCCACCCCCGCAGCGTTTTGTGTTGAGATACCGGAGGAATGGGCCGGTCATACCACCGAGAACTCAACACAAAGCGGTGACGGGACGGGCGGGTGCGAGGTGGGGACGCCAAGCCGTGGAGAAAGCTCAGCTCTCGCCCACCTCGCCTGCCTCAGCCCTCTTCCTCCACCGCCGACTCCGGCTGCTCCGCCCACCAGCGGCGCAGCTCGGCCTCGGCCACCTCGGCCTCGTGCGGGCCCTCGTCGAGGCGCCACTCGAGCAGGTGCTGGTAGGCCCGGCCCACCACGGGACCCGGGCGGATGCCGAGCAACGCCATGATCTGCTGCCCGTCCAGGTCGGGCCGGACGGCGCCGAGTTCCTCGGCCTCCGAGATCTCCCGGATGCGCCGCTCGAGATCGTCGTAAGCGTGGGCCAGGCGCTCGGCCTTGCGGCGGTTGCGCGTGGTCACATCCGAGCGGGTGAGGGCGTGCAGCCGCTCCAAGTACGGGCCGGCGTCGTGAACGTAGCGGCGCACGGCGGAGTCGGTCCAGCCGGCATCGCCGTACCCGTAGAAACGCATGTGCAGCTCCACCAACCGTGCCACGGCCTTGATGGTGTCGTTGTCGAACTTCAGTGCGCGCAGACGCTTGCGGACCAGCTTGGCGCCGACCATCTCGTGGTGACGGAAGCTCACGGCCCCGGACTTCTCGAACCGGCGCGTGGCCGGCTTGCCGATGTCATGCAACAGCGCGGCCAGGCGCAGGACGATGTCCGGGGAGGCCTCACTGTACTCGGCCTCCCAGGTCATCGCCTGCTCCATCACGGTGAGGGAATGCTCGTAGACGTCCTTGTGGCGGTGATGCTCGTCGGTCTCCAGCTGCAGCGCGGGCAGCTCGGGCAGCACGAGCTCGGCCAGCCCGGTGCGCACTAACAGGTCCAGTCCTCGGCGCGGCTGCGCGGAGCCGATCAGCTTCACCAGCTCCTCGCGTACCCGTTCGGCCGAGATGATCTCGATGCGCTGCGCCATGTCCGTCATGGCCGCACGCACCTCCTCGGCCACCTCGAAACCCAGCTGCGCGGCGAAGCGGGCGGCACGCATCATGCGCAGCGGGTCATCCGAGAAGGAGTCCTGCGGGGTCCCGGGCGTGCGGATCACACCGGCGGCCACATCGCGCACGCCGCCGTAGGGGTCCACGAGCTCCAGCTCGGGCAGGCGCAGGGCCATGGCGTTGACCGTGAAGTCGCGGCGGAGCAGGTCATCCTCCAGTCGCTGCCCGAACGCCACCACCGGCTTGCGGGAGCCGGGGTCGTATTGCTCGGCACGGTAGGTGGTCACCTCGAGCTGCCAGTCGCCCTTGCGGAACCCGATGGTCCCGAAGCGCCGGCCGACATCCCACGTGGCGTCCGCCCAGCGCGCCCCGATGGCCTCGATGGCGTCCGGGTCGGCGTCGGTGGTGAAGTCCAGGTCCCCGGAATCCCGGCCCAGGAACAGATCGCGCACCGGGCCACCGACCAGCGCGAGCTCGTGTCCGGCGGCGGCGAACAGCTCGCCCAGCTCGATCACGACGGCGGGCAGGGTGGCGTCGGCGGGGAGTCCGGCGGGCAGGCGGACGCGAGGTGAGGAGGTGCTCATGGTGCTTCCAAGAGTGCCAGATCCGTGCCCTGCCGGGCTCCCTCGAAGGCCTGCGGCGCTCGCGTTAGAGTTGTGGACATGACCCGCCCCGAACCGTCCGCGCCTCGGGGCGCACCCCTGCCCTCCGCCGTCGGGAACCGGTGGCGCCGCGGCGCCACGCCGGGGATGACGCAGGGTCGGCACCGGGGCACCCCGACGACGCCGGGCCCGTCCGCCCCGTTGCCCACGGTGGAGGAGGTCTCGGCGGGCGGCATCGTGATCCGGGAAACGGACACCCGCCTGGAGGTCGCGATCATCGCCCGCTACAACCGCGGTGGCCGGTTGGAATGGTGCCTGCCCAAGGGGCATCCCGAGGGTGTGGAGGATCACCAGGAGGCCGCCGTGCGGGAGGTGGAGGAGGAGACCGGGATTGCCGGCGTCGTGCTTGAGCCGCTGGGCTCGATCGATTACTGGTTCACCGTGTCCCGCCACCGCGTGCACAAGACGGTCCATCACTTCCTGCTGCGCGCCACGGGCGGGGAGTTGACGATCGAGAACGACCCGGATCAGGAGGCGGTGGACGTCGCGTGGGTGTGCCTGGACGACGTCGGGCGCCGGCTCTCCTTCGCCAATGAGCGCCGGATCGTGGATCTGGCCCGCCAGATCGTGCACCAACACTTCCCGGGCACCGCCGCGTGAGCGACGCCGCCGGGGCATCCCCATCACATCCGCGGCCCCGTGCCACGGCAGACACGTACAGTGCCACGGCAGACAGAGAGACGATGAGCACCACCCCCGAACCCACGACGCCGGTGGGGCGTTCCGGAGCGGACACCTCCGTGGCCCCGGGTCACCCGCCGCAGCAGGCCGGTGAACCGGCCGCCACGCATGTCCCGGAGGGCGAGCGCAACGCCGCGAAGTCGAGCGCGATCATGGCCGCGGGCACCCTGATCTCGCGCGTCCTGGGCTTCGTCCGGGCGGCGCTGCTCACGGTAGCCATCGGCTCGACCGCCCTGGTGGCGGACGTCTTCGAGTCCGCGAACACGATCCCCAATGTCATCTACATGCTGCTCGTGGGCGGCGTGTTCAACGTGGTGCTGGTCCCGCAGCTGATCAAGCACGCCAAGGACGCGGACCGGGGCGCGGATTACACGTCCCGGCTGCTGACGTTGGCGGTGCTGGTGATGGCCGGGTTCACCGTGCTGCTCACGGCGGCGGCCGCACCGTTGATGTGGGCGCTGACCAGCGGTTGGACCCCGGAGATGCTGGCGCTGGGCACGGTGTTCGCCCTGTGGACACTGCCGCAGGTCTTCTTCTACGGCCTCTACGCCGTGGTGGGCCAGGTCCTCAACGCCAATGGCCGGTTCGGCGCGTACATGTGGGCACCGGTGCTGAACAACGTGGTGGCCATCGCGACGATCGTCTTCTACCTCGTGATGTTCGGCCGCTACACCGGCGGGGACCAGTTGGCCACGTGGACCACCACGCAGACCTGGATCCTCGCGGGTGGGCACACGCTGGGCATCGTGGCGCAGGCGCTGATCCTGTTCATTCCGCTGCGGCGCCTGGGCCTGGGACTGCGACCGAAGTTCGGCTGGACCGGCATGGGACTGCGCCAGACTGGCGCGCTGGCCGGCTACACGATGCTCACCATGACCATCGGCAACGTGGTCAACCTGCTGTGCGCCCGCCTGATCTCCGGGGCGACGGCGGCCCGTGCCGATGAGTCCTCCTACATCCCAGGCACCGAGGGCTGGTCCGATGCGATGGCCCAGGCCGCGATCCCGGGTCTCACGGCGTACAACATGGCCATGCTCATCGCGGTGTTGCCGCACTCCGTGTTCGTGGTGTCCATGGCCACGGTCCTGTTCAATCGCCTCGCCCGCTCCGTGGATGCCGGCGACCCGGACGCGGTGCGCCGCACCACCGGCCAGGGCCTACGCGTGTTCAGCGTGCCGCTCGTGTTCTCCGCGGTGGCGATGGTGGTGCTCGCGGGGCCACTGGGCCGCATCTTCGGCTCCTCGGCGGAGACGGCACTGGCGGCGGGCATGGCGATCGGCCAGGTGCTGCTGATCATGGCGATCGGCGTGCCCTTCCGCTCCGGAGCGTTCTTCCTCATGCGCGTGTTCTATGCCGCCGAGGACGCCAAGACCCCCATGACCATCCAGGTCTCGACGGCGCTGGGCACCCTGATGCTCGCCTACGGTGCCGCTCTGGTACTGCCCGCGTGGTCCTTCGCCTTCTGGGTGGCGGCCGTGGGCTCGTTCTTCTTCATCGTGCAGTTCGTGATGGCGCACGTGCTGGTGGTGCGCCGCTACGGCGACTACGGCTTCGCGTCCGTGGTGGTGGCCTACGCGAAGACCGGCCTCGCCGCCGGCGTGGCCGCCCTGTTCGGCGGGGCCACCGTCTGGCTGCTCGGCGGCTTCGGGGCCGGCTTCGCCTGGCAGTCCATCGCGGCCGCGCTCATCACGTGCGCGGCCACAGGTGCGGTGATGGGTCTGGTCTACGTGGTGATGCTGCGGCTGCTGCGCATGGAGGAGCTGATGGACGCCGTGCGGCCGCTGGCGCGCAAGATTCCGCCGCTCGGGCGCCTGTTGGGGGCCTGAGCCCGCGCACCGGCGGCGGGAGCGTCGTCGTGCCCGGTTTCTCGAGGCGCGTGATTGCGTCATGACCGCCCGAAATTTCGAGCGGTCATGTCGGATACACGCGGTCGGGGCGGCACGTCCCGAGCGCCTACCATGGGGTAATGAACCGGTGCGTGGCGCATGTCACGCCCTGGTGCGCGTAGCAGTGTCCTCCACATGCAGGCAGGAAAGGTTCCCCGTGCCCCAGCCCATTGAAGTCGGCTCCGTTCTGGGCGGTCGCTATCGAGTGACCGCCCATGTGGTGACGAGCGCGGATCAGGATCTGGTCTTCGCGGGCCTGGACCAGGTGCTCAATCGCCGCGTGACCATCCTGGTCGCATCGCGCGAGAACGCCACGCAGGTCGCGACGTCGGCACGCGAGCTGGCCACGGGTGAGCGCGAGGACAACGTGCAGGTCCTGGACCTGGGTCTCTCCGAGGGGCGCACCTACCTGATCGCCGGCGGACGCCCGGATCCGGACGTGCTGCTGGGGATGGCGTACGCGCAGGAGACCTACCTCGAGCCCTTCCACACGGACACCCTGGGCTCCGAGATCTTCGGCAGCTCGCGCGAGCATGAGGCCCAGTCCTACGACGACGACGAGGCCTACTACACCGACCTCGACGAGCAGCTGCGCAATGACCAGGACCAGTCGCAGCGCCGCCCCGGGTTCCTGCATCGGCTCTCCGATCGCCTGAGTGAGCGCGTCGGCTCCTCGAACGCCGACGGCACCGCCGCCAAGTCCTACCCGGGTGCGGCCGCGCTGGCCGCCGCGGACTCCGCGAACAAGGCCAAGAGCGCCGAAGCGAAGGCGAAGGCCGAGGAGGCGGCACAGGCCGAGGACGAGAAGGCCGAGCAGGAGCACGCAGAGGCGACGTCGACCGCGTCGATGTCCGCGCCGACGGCCTCGGACACGGCCGCATCGGACGATGTCGAGGCAGGCCCAGCAGCCGAGGACCGTGCCGCCGACACACGTGACCACACCGAGGCAGCGGATCAGGAGGCGACCGAGGACAGCGCCGCTGACGCCGAGGCCCGTGGGGCGAGCATCCACGATGACTCTCAGGAGCCGTCTCCGGACACGGCCCCGGTGCCGGTCGCCCCGGCCCAGCAGAATCTGCGTCCGTTCCCGGCCCGTCGCGCGCAGACCACCCCGCGTGACGGCGACGCGGATCCGGAGGCGACACCGCGTGTGCGGCCCGCGCTGACCCGCCCGGCGCCGCGCCGTGCCGCGGCTCCCGGTGCTCCCGCTCCATTCCCGCGCGTTTCCCGGGAAGCGCGGACCGGCTCGGACTCGGCTGCAGACACACGCTCCGGTCCTGACAAGGGCTCGGACTCCCGTTCGCGCCCGACCTCCAGCCTCGCCTCCTCGGCGCGCGCCCGTGCGGCCGGTGCCGGAACTGCAGCAACCGCGGGAGCCGCAGGAGCCACAGGCGCCGCGGCGACTCCCACCCGCCACGACGGCGCCGAGGACGAGCGTCCCGCCCGCGGCGGTGGCGGCGGCCGCTGGGCCCTGGCCGCGCTGTTGACGGTGGCGCTGCTGGGCGTCGTCGTGCTCGGCTTCTGGCTGCTGAATCAGAACCGGACTCCGGCGGCCTCGCCCGCCCCCACCACCACGCAAGCGACCACCGAGGGCACCGACAACGGCGCGGGCGGCGCCGAATCGCCGACCACCCAGGAGCCCACCGAGGGCGACCCCGCCGCCGGGCCGAGCCCCGAGATCGCGTCGCTGAGCCGCGTGGTCCCGGACTATCCGAGCCTGGACGCCGAGAATGACGCACAGCTGCCCCAGGCGATCGACGGCAACGAGTCGACCTTCTGGCAGTCCTACACCTACTCGCGGCCGAACTTCGGCGGCTTCGCGCGCTCGATGTCGCTGGTCAGCGAGCTCGAGCAGCCCGCCGAGGTCAGCGCGGTCACGGTGACGGCGCTGAACTCCTCGGGCGGCGCCTTCACGGTGTCGCTGGCGGACAGCCCCGGCCTCGAAGACGCCCGCGAGGTCGGATCCGGGACCTTCGACGCCGACCAGGCCACTGTGACGCTGTCCGACGACGCGGGCGAGGCGAGCTACGTCGTCGTCACCGTGACGCAGTTGCCTCAGCTGGCCACGGACACCGGCGGTCGCCCCTACGGTCTGCGGATCGCCGAGATCAGCGTCGACTGAGCGTCCCGGGACGTAGCCAGGCGCACGGAATAGCGGGCAGCGCGACAGCGTTGCCCCCGATGGACACGCCCACCCGCTCTCACCATCCATGACGGAGGAATCCTGTGACCACTGAAGCTGCCTCGGACACGGTGCGCAACGTCGCCATCATCGGCTCCGGCCCGGCCGGCTACACGGCCGCGGTCTACACCGCGCGCGCCCACCTCGAGCCGGTGATCATCGCCGGTGCCGTCACCGCCGGCGGCGAGCTGATGAACACCACGGACGTGGAGAACTTCCCGGGCTTCCCCGAGGGCATCATGGGCCCGGACCTGATGGCCAATATGGAGGCCCAGGCCCGCCGCTTCGGTGCTGAGGTGCTGTTCGACGACGTCGTGAAGGCGGATCTGCAGGCTCAGCCGAAGGTCCTCACCCTGGGCGATGGGACCGAGATCCGCGCGCATGCCGTCATCCTCACCACCGGCTCCGCCTACCGGAAGCTCGGTGTGGAGGGCGAGGAGCGCCTGTCCGGGCATGGAGTGAGCTGGTGCGCGACGTGTGACGGGTTCTTCTTCCGTGAGCAGCACATCGCCGTGGTGGGCGGCGGCGACTCCGCCATGGAGGAGGCCCTGTTCCTGACGAAGTTCGCCTCCAAGGTCACCGTGCTGGTGCGCAAGGACGAGCTGCGCGCCTCGAAGATCATGGCGCAGCGCGCACGGGAGCACGAGAAGATCGAGTTCCGCTGGAACACGGCGGTCACCGAGATCATCGGTGAGGACAAGCTCACCACACTGCGCCTCGAGGACACCGTGACCGGTGAGGCCTCGGAGCTCGACGTGACGGGCCTGTTCATCGCGATCGGCCACGATCCGCGGACCGATCTGGTGCAGGGACAGCTGGAGCTGACCGAGCACGGCACCATCGCCGTGGATCACCCGTCCTCGCGCACCAGCCTGCCGGGCGTCTTCGCCGCCGGCGACGTCACCGACCACACCTACCGTCAGGCCATCACGGCCGCAGGCACCGGCTGCGTGGCCGCGCAGGACGTCGAGCACTTCCTGGCCGAAGAGGCTGACGTCCAGGAGGCCGCACCGGCCGCCCCCGAATCCGACGCCAACCCGGCCTGATCTGACGCACCGATCACCGTGCTCCCGTGACGCGGGGCACGCAGAACCGACCCGACCGACGACCTCGACAAGGAGACCACCATGGCCACCATCAACGTGACTGACGCCGACTTCCAGGAGAAGGTCCTGAACTCCGAGCTGCCCGTGCTCGTCGACTTCTGGGCAGAGTGGTGCGGCCCGTGCCGCATGCTCGGCCCCGTGCTGGACGAGATGGCCGCGGAGCGCGAGGGCTCCGTGGTGATCGCGAAGCTCAACGTGGACGAGAACCCGGCGACGGCCGCCGAGTACGGTGTCACCTCGATCCCGCTGGTCCTGGGTTTCCAGGGCGGCAAGAAGGTCCACGAGTCCGTGGGCGCCAAGCCGAAGCACGTGCTCGAAGAGGAGTTCGCCGCCCTGCTCGGCTGAGTGAGGCGACCGTCCCACCGGGCAGCAAGGTCAGCTCCATACGCGGATGAACGAACCCGTCTCACACGTCAGGGGCGAGATGAATGACATTCATGTCATTCACCTCGCCCCTGTCGTTGTGCACAGAAGCCCAGGTCGGCGCATGACGCGGTTCAGTCCTGACGAGCGCCTCAGGAGTTCGACTGGGCCTGGCCCTGAATGAGTTCCATGATGCGGTGCAGATCCTCCACGGACGCGAAGTCGATCGCGATCTTCCCCTTGCGGGCCCCGAGGGTGATCTTCACCTGGGTGTCGAGGCGATCCGTCAGAGCCGTAGCGAAGGTGTCCAGACGCTCGTGGCGTGCGGTGTCCTGACGACGTCGGGCCGCCGGCGCCGCCTGCCGCACGCCCTGGGACAGGGCCACCGCCTCCTCCGTGGCGCGCACGGAGAGCCCCTCGGAGACGATGCGCTGAGCCAGACGCTCCATCTCGGCTGGGTCCGTCAGGCCCAGGAGCGCGCGGGCATGCCCAGCGCTCAGCACGCCCTGGGCTACCCGGCGCTGCACCAGTGGCGGGAGCTTCATGAGGCGCAGGGTGTTGGAGATCTGCGGGCGAGAGCGGCCAATGCGGCGGGAGAGCTCGTCTTGGGTGCAGTCGAAGTCGTCCATGAGCTGCTGGTACGCCGCAGCCTCTTCTAGAGGGTTGAGCTGCGAGCGGTGCAAGTTCTCCAGCAGGGCGTCCCGCAGGAGATCCTCGTCCGGCGTGTGCCGCACGATCGCGGGGATCGTGGTCAGGCCCGCCTTCTGTGTGGCACGCCAACGCCGCTCACCCATGATCAGCTCGTAGGGCGCATCACCGCCGACCTCACGCACCACCACGGGCTGCAAGATGCCGACTTCCTGGATGGAGGTGACCAGCTCTGCCATGTGCTCCTCGTCGAACACCTCACGAGGCTGACGCGGATTGGGGTGGATGTCCTCGACCGGGATCTCCCGCAGGACGGCGATCTCCGCTGGCACCAGGGGCGCCTCTGCCGAGGCGGTCTCGGCCGGCTGGGGCGGGGTAGAGGTGTTGCTCGGGGCCTTCGTGTCAGCGGCCTCGGCGGCGGGCTTCGTGGCAGTGCT
>JAUNTT010000094.1 GCA_030538555.1 Micrococcus sp. | reverse complement strand
TCGGCTTTGTCCACGCCGTGCAGCCCAGTGTGGTGGAGATCGCGCAGGCCACGGATTCGAGCGATCGAAGGGTTCGGCAACGCCGGAGCGCTTGACCACGGTCAGGGCCGTGGTCTCCATCGTGGTGAAACGCTTGGAGCAGGACTGACACTGGCGGCGGCGGCGAATCGCGGAGCCGTCGTCGAGAGAACGGGAGTCCACCACGCGGGACTCCTCATGCCGGCAGAACGGACAGTGCACGCTCCACTCCTTCCTGACGCTGCCCCGCAGCGCCAACGCATCGATCAGCTCACACTCGAGGAGCCCAGCAGGATCTTGAGGTCTCCATACAGGGCGGGCGAGGGCGAGACCCGGAACTGCGGGGCCAGCAGGAACTCCTGCGTGGCCGTCTGGCCGATGAGGTGCAGGTGCACGTCCGTGCCGCCCTGGTGGGTGCGCAGGGTGTCCCCCAACTGGCCCATGAGCTCCTCGGTGGCCTTGAAGGAGGGAATCGTGATGGTGATGGGTCCGCCCGGTCCCTCCTTGAGTTCCGGGATGATCAGCTCCATGGCGGAGAGGGACACGGAGCCGTCGTCGCGGCGCTGCACCCGCCCCTTGACGGAGACCACGAGATCCTCGGCCAGCATCGAGGCGATGGGCGCGTAGACCTGCCCGAAGAACATGACGTCCATCGACCCGCCGAGATCCTCGATCTCGCAGCGGGCGTAGGCGTTGCCGGAGCTCTTGGCGATCCGCCGCTCGAGGGTCGTGATCAGCCCGGCGATGCGCACCATCGACCCGTCCGCGGGACCGTCGTCGGCGAGCACCCGCGGGATGGCGGTGTCGGAGAACTCCGTGAGCACCCCGTCGAGGCCCTGCAGCGGATGGTCCGAGACATAGAGCCCGAGCATCTCGCGTTCGAAGCCCAGCTTGTCCTTCTTCGACCACTCGGGCAGATCGGGCACGGCCACGGTCTCCGCGGCCGGCTCATCGCCGTCGGTGTCCGCCCTGCCGAGGGCGAAGATGTCGAACGTGAACTCGCCGTGGTCCTCCTTGCGCTTCTGCGCCACGGTGGCGTCGACGGCCTCTTCGTGCACCGCGAGCAGGGCCCGCCGGGGATAGCCCAGCGAGTCGAAGGCCCCGGCCTTGATCATGGACTCGATGGTGCGCTTGTTGCACACCACGAGCGGCACCTTGGCCAAGAAGTCCCCGAAGGTGGTGAACAGGCCCTGCTCCTGCCGGGCGCTCACCATGCCGCGCACCACGTTCGCCCCCACATTGCGCACCGCGCCCATGCCGAAGCGGATGTCCCGGCCCACGGGGGTGAAGTTCAGGTGCGATTCATTGACGTCCGGGGGCAGCACCACGATGCCCATGCGGCGGCACTCGTTGAGGTACATGGCCAGCTTGTCCTTGTCGTCGCCCACCGAGGTCAGCAACGCCGCCATGTACTCGCTCGGGTAGTGCGCCTTGAGGTACGCCGTCCAGTAGGAGATCAGCCCGTAGGCAGCCGAGTGTGCCTTGTTGAACGCGTAGTCCGAGAACGGCAGCAGGATGTCCCACAGGGCCTTGACGGCGGCACTCGAGAAGCCGCGGTCCAGCATGCCCTGGTTGAAGGCCTCGAACTGCTTGTCCAGCTCGGACTTCTTCTTCTTGCCCATGGCGCGGCGCAGGATGTCCGCCTGACCCAGCGAGTAGCCCGCCACCTTCTGCGCGATGGCCATGACCTGTTCCTGGTACACGATCAGCCCGTAGGTGGTGTCCAGGATGTCCTTGAGCGGCTCCTCGAGCTCCGGGTGGATCGGCATGATCGGCTGCTGCCCGTTCTTGCGCAGCGCGTAGTTCGTGTGCGAGTTCGCGCCCATCGGTCCCGGGCGGTAGAGCGCGATGGTCGCGGAGATGTCCTCGAAGTTGTCCGGGCGCATCATCTTCAGCAGCGCACGCATGGGCCCACCGTCGAGCTGGAACACACCCAGGGTGTCGCCGCGCGCGAGCAGCTCGTAGGAGCCGCGGTCATCCACGTCGAGCGTCTCGAGATCGAGCTCCACGTCCTTGTTCGCCCGGATGTTGTCGATGGCATCCGAGATGATCGTCAGGTTGCGCAGCCCCAGGAAGTCCATCTTGATCAGGCCCAGCGACTCCGCCATCGGATAGTCGAACTGGGTGATGACCTGCCCGTCCTGCAGGCGGCGCATGATCGGGATGACGTCGATGACCGGCTCGGAGGACATGATCACGCCCGCGGCGTGCACGCCCCACTGACGCTTGAGGCCCTCGAGGCCCTTGGCGGTCTCGAACACGGACTTCGCCACGGGGTCGGCGGCCACGAGCTCGCGGAACTCGCCGGCCTCCGAGTAGCGCTTCGCCTCGGGGTTCTCGATGTCCTTCAGCGCGATGTCCTTGGCCATCACCGCCGGCGGCAGCGCCTTCGTCAGGGCATCGCCCAGCGAGAAGGGCTGATCCATCACGCGCGCCGAGTCCTTCAGCGCCTGCTTCGTCTTGATCGTGCCGTAGGTGACGATCATCGTCACGCGCTCGTCGCCATACTTCTTGGTCACGTAGTCGATGACTTCACCACGACGCCGGTCATCGAAGTCGACGTCGAAGTCCGGCATGGAGACGCGGTCCGGGTTGAGGAAGCGCTCGAAGATCAGGCCGTGCTTGAGCGGGTCCAGGTCCGTGATGCGCAGCGCATAGGCAACCATGGAGCCGGCACCCGAGCCGCGGCCGGGGCCCACGCGGATGCCGTTCTCCTTGGCCCAGTTGATGAAGTCGGCCACCACCAGGAAGTAGCCGGGGAAGCCCATCGTGATGATGACGTCGAGCTCGTAGTCGGCCTGCTTGCGCACGTGGTCCGGGACGCCGTCGGGGTAGCGGTAGGCCAGACCTGCGGTGACCTCCTTGATCAGCCAGCTCGTCTCGTCCTCACCCTCCGGCGTGGGGAAGACCGGCATGTAGTTGGCGTCGGTGTCGAAGGAGACGTCGCAGCGTTCGGCGATGACCAGCGTGTTGTCGCACGCCTCGGGCACCTCGGAGAACAGGTCCCGCATCTGCCGCGGCGACTTGAGGTAGTACTCGGTGCCGGAGAACGCGAAGCGCGAGCCGCCCTCGTCGTAGCTGGGCTCGTTGAGCTTGGAGCCGGACTGCAGGGCGAGCAGGGCCTCATGGGCCTTGTGATCGTGCTCGTAGGTGTAGTGCAGGTCGTTCGTGGCGACGAGGGGCAGCTCGAGCTGCTTGGCCAGACGCCGCAGGTCCTCGGTGACGCGGCGCTCGATGTCCAGGCCGTGCTGCATGAGCTCGCAGTAGAAGTTCCCGGCCCCGAAGATGTCCTTGAGCTCCGACGCGGCCTCCATGGCCTCGCGGAACTGGCCGAGCCGCAGCCGGGTCTGCACCTCACCCGAGGGGCAGCCGGTGGTGGCGATCAGCCCGGAGGAGTACTGGCTGAGCAGCTCGCGATCGATGCGCGGCCACTTGGCGTAGACGGCGTCGAGGGAGGCGATCGAACTCATCCGGAACAGATTGCGCATGCCCGTGTTGTTCTCGGACCACAGGGTCATGTGGGTGTAGGCGCCACCGCCGGAGACGTCGTCGCGACGCTGGTGCGGCTCGCCCCACCGGATCTTGTCCTTGACGGAGCGGTGCTGGTGGCCCGGGGCCACATACGCCTCGACGCCGATGATCGGCCGGATGCCCGCGGCCTTGGCCTTCGACCAGAAGTCATACGCGCCGAAGAGGTAGCCGTGGTCGGTGATGGCCATCGAGTCCATGCCCAGCCGATTGGCCTCCGCGAAGAGGTCGTCGAGGCGGGCGGCACCGTCGAGCATCGAGTACTCGGTGTGGTTGTGCAGATGAGCGAACCCGCCCTCGCGCAGGGCATCGGCGGTGGTCTCTGCGGCGTTGGACATGACGGTCCCTCACCCTCCTTCACGAGTGCTCGTCGGCGTCATAGAAGACACCAGCGTACTGGTGCCGGCTGGGAGCCGAGGCGCCTGCTCAGCGACGCAGCAGCGTCAGGGCATGATCCAGGTCGCCCGGGTAGGGCGAGGTGATCGAGACCGGCTCCCCCGAGACCGGATGGGGGAACTCGAGGCGGTGCGCGTGCAGCCACTGACGCGTCAGGCCCAGCTCCGCGGCGAGACTGGGGTTGGCCCCGTAGGTGAGGTCGCCCACGCACGGGTGGCGCAGGGCCGAGGTGTGCACGCGGATCTGATGGGTGCGCCCAGTCTCGAGGTGCACCTCGAGCAGGCTGGCCCCAGCGAAGGCCTCGAGGGTCGCATAGTGGGTCACGGAGGGGCGCCCGCCTTCGAGGACGGCGAACTTCCACGCATGCCCGGGGTGACGGCCCAACGGGGCGTCGATCGTCCCGGCCAGCGGATCCATCATGCCCTGGACCACTGCGTGGTAGACCTTGGTGGGCACGCGCTGCCGGAACTGGTCCTTCAGCGCCGCGTAGGCGTGCTCGCTCTTGGCCACGACCATGACACCCGTGGTGCCGACGTCGAGCCGGTGCACGATGCCCTGACGCTCCGCCGCACCCGAGGTGGAGATGCGATAGCCCAGCCCGGCCAGGCCGCCCACCACGGTGGGCCCGGTCCAGCCTGGGGAGGGGTGCGCGGCCACGCCGGCCGGCTTGTCCACCGCAACGAGGTGCTCGTCCTCGAACAGGATGCGCAGGTCTTCCACGACTTCCACCGTCACTTCCAGGGGGTCGGCGTCCACGGGCACGTCCACGACGACGGTCTCCCCGGCCACCGTCTTGGCCGACTTCACCAGCACTCGGTCCCGGCGGCCCGTCACGGTTTCGGCACGCACCAGGCCGCGGTCGAAGTAGTCGGCGAGCCGAGCGCGTGATGCTCCGAAGTGTCCGGCCAGCACGGCGTCGCAGCGATGCCCGGCGAGCTCCTCGGTGATCTCCAGTCGCGCCGGGCTCCCGGGCACCAGGCGGGGGCTCATGTCCGTGGGTCCCGGGCGGCAGAGGCCTCGCGGGTGCCGTCCATGCGCCGCCCCGTGAACACGAGCAGGCAGATCGCGATCATCGCGCAGACGATGAAGGAGTCCGCGACATTGAAGATCGCGAAGCCGGGCACGGAGATCATGTCCACCACGTGGCCGTGTCCGAACGAGGGCTCCCGGAACAGCCGATCGGTCAGGTTGCCCAGCACGCCTCCGGCCAGCGCTCCCAGGGCCAGCGCCCACGGCAGCGAGCGCACGCGCGCGATCAGCACGAGGCACAGCACGGCGACGGCGGCCTGAATCACGGTGAAGACCCACGTGATGTCCTCACCGATCGAGAAGGCGGCCCCGGGGTTGAGGATGTAGTGCCAGTTCAGCAGCCCGTCGATGACCGGGATGCGCTGCCCCAGGGTCATGGTCGACTCGACGAGGATCTTGGTGCCCTGATCCAGGCCGTAGGCCAGGACCAGCACGAGGACGGCCACCAGCGTGCGGCGGCGTGCCCCGGGAGCCTCGGCCTCGGGCACGGGCGCGGGCTCGAGGGGGGTGTCCGCGCCCGCCGGGTCCCCGGCGGGCGTGGTCGTCACTGAGAGTCCCGCGCGGCGTCGGGTCGGGCATGCTCGACGCGCTGCTGACCCTCGAGATCGCGCAGCTGGCCCTGGATGTAGGACTTGAGGCTGCTGCGGTACTCGGTCTCGAAGTCGCGCAGCTCGTTGACGCGGACCTCGAGGCCCGCGCGGTCCTTCTCGAGCTGCGTCAGCGTGCGGGCGCGCTTCTCCTCGGCCTCGGTGACGAGCTTCTCCGCCTTGGTCTCGGCCTGGGCCACGAGGCGGGCCGCCTGGGTCTCGCCCTCGGAGAGGAACGCGGCACGCTTCTGCTCCCCTTCGGCGAGGTACTCGGCGCGCTTCTGCTCGCCCTCGGCGACGAACTCATCGTGGAGTCGCTGCGCCATGGCCAGCACGCCGGCGGCCGAGGAGCTCGTGTCCGCCACGGACGGTGCGGCCGCGGAGTCCTGGGACACCGCAGGCTGGGCCTGAGTCTGGGGCAGAGCCGGCGACGCGGCACCGCGCGATTCTGCCTCGGCCAGCTGCTGGCGCAGCGACTCGTTCTCCGCGGTGAGGCGCCGCAGCTCTTCGGCGACGTCGTCGAGGTAGTCATCGACTTCCTCGCGGAGGTAGCCCTCAGCGAACTTGGTGATGCGGAACTGCTTGTTCACGATGTCTTCCCAGGACAGCGCCATGGCGAGATCTCCTTCAAGAAACGGTGCGGTCTGTGGGGTGGGGGATCCACTCCTCATGCGCGATTCGTTCAGGTGCATCACGCGTCAACCTTTGCCCTCATTCTACCGAGAGTTCAGCCTACCGGAACGCGCTGTGGATGCCCGAGGCCGGAATCCACGGCGCGGGAGTACCGCGAATGTCCCAGTCAGAGGGCCAGTGCCTGGACGATGACCTTCGCCAGAATCACCAAGAAATAGAGGATGATGACCGCGAGATCGAGGGCCACCCCGCCGATCTGCAGCGGCGGAATGCGGCGCCGCAACGCCAGGACGGGACGGTCGGTGACGGTGTAGATGGCGCTCGCAGCCACGAGCACGAGACCCCGCGGACGCCAGTCCCGCACGAAGCTCTGCACGATCTCCACGACGAAGCGTCCCAGCAGCGCGACCTGCACCACCGTGAGCAGAATGTAGAGCAGCGAGTAGATCAGGCTCATCAGCGCGGTCGGTCTCAGTCCTGCGCGAAGACGGTGGCGGCGTCGCCCTCGCCCGCAGCACCGTCACCCATGACCTCGACGGTGGACGGGGTCAGCAGGAACACCTTGGCGGTGATGCGCGTGATGGAGCCGTTCAGGCCGAAGACCAGGCCGGCCGAGAAGTCCACGAGGCGCTTGGCCTCGTTGTCACCGAGCTCGGTCACATTCATGATCACCGGCATGCCGGAGCGGAACGCCTCGCCGATCGACTTGGCATCGTTGTACGAGCGCGGGTGGACGGTGGTCAGAGTGCGCACAGGGGCTCCTTCGCTGGCCGACGCTGCGGCACGCTTGATCGGGGTGACAGGGGCGCGGTACTCGCCCTCGGCGGTCTCCTCGGACCGGGGACCGGAGCGCTCCGCACGGGGACGGGCGGTGGCGTCGTCCGCGACGCGGGCGGATGAGCTGCCGGACGAGGTGGACGCGGCGGCACGGCGCTCGCCCGAGGCCGCACCGACCTCGGTGCGCGGACCGGTCTCGGTGCGCGGACCGGCCTCGCGACGCGCGGTGACGGGCTGCTGATCCGTGTCAGGCGCCGAGCGCTCGGTGCGGCCCGGCTCGCTGCCGTCCCGATCGGCGCGGGACGGCTCGGCGCGAGCCTGATCAGCACGGCCCTGGTCCGTGCCGGGTCGCCGCTCCCGCAGCTCCTCGTTCTCATCGCCGTCGGCGAGGCCAAGGTAGACCATGGCCTTCTTCAGAGCACTCGACATGGGAAAGTCCTTCGCGTGGGCCCGATGCAGTCATCGGTGTCGTCCGGGGTCACGTGACCTGATCAGCGGCGCCGTCGGCATGGGCACGCACGGGTCGCTTCGATGTTCGGGTCGCTTGGGTGTTGCGACCAACGCTATCCCACGGGTGCCGCACGCCCCAGAAGATCCGAACCGATCCTCAGGTGTGTCGCCCCCTGCCGCACGGCCGCCTCGAGATCACCGCTCATGCCCATCGACCGCCACGAGGCCTGCGGCCACCGCGCCTGCACCTGGTGCGAGAGCTGAGCAAGGCGGGCGAACGCCTCCTCCGGCTCGCGTCCCCGCGGGGCCACGCACATCAGTCCCCGCAACGCCAGATGCGGTGCCTGATCGATCGCGGCGGCCAGCTCGAGGGCATGCTCCGGGGCCACGCCACCCCGCGCCCCAATCCCCGGCGGGCGCTGCTCGAGGGGTCGAGGATCGAGGTCCACCTGCACGAGGCACCCCAGGACGGTGGCATCATCGGTGGCCTCGCCGCGGTCCAACCGCAGACCCTGAGCCCGCTCGAGGGCGTCCACGAGGTCGGCCCGATCCACACCGTGCACGGTGCGGGCGTAGCGCACCACGTACTTGGCCTTGTTCGTCTGGAGCTGGCCGATGAAGTGCCAGGCGGGCGGCGTGAGCCCCGCCTCGATGCAGCGGCGCTCCACCTCGGCCGCCTTCGGGCGAGCCTCCTGATCGCGGTTCTCCCCCACGTGGGCCACGCCGAGCCGCGCCAGCTCAACGACGTCGGCCGCGGGGTGGGTCTTGGTCACCGCGATGAGCTGCGGCGTCGTAGCCCCGGGGGTCGCGGCGACAGCCGCCTCGATCCGGGCGCTCACGCGCCGCAGACCTTCGGCGATGTCCTCGCGGCGCTGCGCCGCATCCTCGCCATGCGACGCACCGCCGCCGTGCACCGCTGACTCCTCGGGCTGGGTCATGGTCGGCGACCGTCTGGGGCTGTGTTCTCGCGGCGCCAAACCAGGCCGGCCAGGCGGCCCTCCCCGGGCGCGCGACGATGAGAGAAGAGTGCGAGGTTCTCGCGGGTGCAGTGCTCACTGCGGTGGACCTGCACCCCACGCCGCTCGAGCTGCGCGGCCGCGGCCTGCGGCAGATCCAGGGCCGGGGTGCCCCATGAGGTCTCCGCGGCGATCCCCGGAAGTGCTGACTCGGCCTCAGCCCGCATCTCGGTTTCCACCTCATAGCAACGGCCGCAGATGCTGGGGCCGATCCACGCCTCGATGCCCGCGCCATCGCCGTCGTCATCGCGATCGGCATCGGCAGTGGAGCCCGTCGGGGCCCCCTGCGCGCTGCGCGCGTCGGCGCCGGAATCCCGCAGGGCGACGAGCGCATCGACGGTGGCGGTGAGGACGCCATCGAGCAGTCCGACGCGTCCGGCGTGCGCCACGGCGGTCGCCCCGGTGTGATGATCAACGAACACCACGGGCAGGCAGTCGGCCACCATGATCGCCAGGGGTCGAGACCCGTCGGCGCTGATCATCGCATCGGCCACGGGAGCGTCGGCTCCTCCCGTCCCCCAGGCCAGCGCTGCGGCGTCGACGACGTCAGCCGAGTGGACCTGGGTGAGGTAGGCGGTGCTGCCGTCGGCGACCCCCATGTGCTGCTCGAGGCTCCGGCGGGCGGCCGCCACGGCCTCGCGGGCCGCATCATCGGCCTCAGTCCCGAGGATGTGGAAGGCCAGATTGCCCGCCGCGCGCGAGGTGAAGCCCACGCGCAGCGCGTCGATCCCGACGCCGGGGGCACCGGGCTGGCGTGCGGGGCGGTGGGACTCGAGCAGGAGGCGGGAGGACACCGCAGTGTCCACCCCCCTCGTGGTGTTGCTGGTCACCGCGTCCGCACTTGAGGAAGT
>JAUNTT010000093.1 GCA_030538555.1 Micrococcus sp. | reverse complement strand
AGACCGGCCACGGAAGACGGCGACGAGGGCGCCGTCGTCGGTGGTCACGGTGATGTCATAGACGCCGGAGCGCCCGGCGCGAGCGGCGAGACGACCCTCGGCGATCAGCGTCTGCCCGGCGTAGGTGGGGGCCGTGAAGTTGACGTCGACGCCGGAGGCCACGGTGATGGTCGAGCCGTCCCCGTTCGGGTCATTGCAGGTCAGCGCGAAGCATGAGTCGGCGAACGTGAAGATCATGCCGCCGTGGGTGATGCCGAAGCCGTTGACCATCTCCTCGCGCACTCTCATGCGAACGCGCGCGTGGTCCTTCTCGGTGTGCTCGACGACGAGGCCGAGCCACTCGCTGGCGTAGTCGCCGGCGAGGATGGGGTGGGTGGGGTCCACGGTCACGGAGGCCTCGCTGTCTGCGGAGGAGGTGGGCGGCGGCGCCGACCTCGAATTACTGAACGAAAGGTAAGTAACTGGGACAACCGTAGCCCCTCAGGTGTGATCCACGTCAAGTGGTTCGCCCGTGTTGCGTCCAGAGTGTGGACGGTAGCGGGTGGGAAACGTCCCGCGACACGGCAAGGACCCGGCTCCTGCGCCGAGACGCAGGAGCCGGGTTCAGGTCGAGCGCGTGCCGCCTAGACCGAGCTGAGAACCTTATCGACGGTCTCGTCGATCGGCGTGTGGACGTGTACTGCTCGGTCCCCCCGCGGCCCCAGTCGACCTGCCTGATCCGCTGCATAGAGCTCGGCGATGCTCTCGGCGATGTGAGGGGCGAATCCGGCGTCGGCGAGCGCTCCAGGCCAGCCAGCTTCCGGGACGGTGACCACATGTAGCTCACGGCCTAGACGCTCCCCGAGCAGGTTCGCAACCTGTCGCTCCGTGTACGAGGGGCCCACCAGGTCCACCGCCTCTGAGGAGCGTGGACCCGCTAGCAGCTCTTCGGCGGCGACCTTCGCGATGTCACCGGTGGCAACCATCGGGAGGGCCACATCTGCAGAGTCTGCGAACACGGGAAAAATGCCCTCTTGCCGCGCCGGCTCCAAGACATCGGTGAACTTCTCCTGGAAATGGCCCGAGCGCAGCGCTGTGAGGGTCGTGTTAGTACCACGCAAGGCCTGTTCCATGACGTGGAGGCCGCGGATCGGCCCGGTGCCCTCGGGGAGGTCAGCACCGCCGGAAGAGAGCATGACAGTGTGCTGAACGCGGGCGGCGCTCACGGCGCCGGCCACAGACTCGGAGACGTCACGGGCGTAGGCGTCGAGATCGGGGGCGGTGAGGTCGAACGGCATCAGGGTGAAGAACCCCTGGGCGCCGTCGAGGGCCGCCGTGAGGCACGCCTCGTCGCGGAGGTCCGCGATCGCGGCCTGGGCGCCGCGCTCACACCACGCGCGGGCGACCTCCTCACGTCGCACGACAACGCGGACTGGGGCTCCGTTGCGGAGCAGTTGTTCGGCGACGGCCGCACCGACGCGTCCGTTGGCTCCGGAGATGACGTACATGGTGACCTCTCTTCCGACGGCCTTGTGCGTACCAGAGCTCGCGTCAGCCGTCAGGTGAACGCCGCGAGCCCATGCAGGGAACTGGTGCTGCCCTCGACGCTATGGGTGGGGTGAGCTCACGACTATCCCGTTGATCCGGATTTCTTGATCGAACGTCCAGGCCGTTCGCTCACTTCGTCATCAGCGTGAGAATCGAGTCATGAGAGCTTCAGCCGCGCCTGATCCACCGCCGCCAATGCACCACCTCGATTCGGTGCTGCATCGGGTGAGAATGCGAGGCGACTTCTACTGCCAGGCGGAACTGACTGCACCATGGGCCTTGGCCATGCCTGCACGACAAGACGCCTTGAGTTTCCATGTGGTGGCCACAGGCGAGTGCACGGTGCAGATTCCTGGTCACGACGACGTTGCCCTCGACGCTGGCGACGTCGCCCTGGTGCCACACGGTGCCGGCCACACCCTGAGGTCCGCCCACCGTGGAATGCACGCACGCGACACGGCGGTGGCGGTCGAACGCGTTGATCTCTTGCCCCAGGAGTACGTTGCCCCTTCACACTCGCGTCTACGGTACGGCGGCCATAGCAGCGGCAATGGCGAGAGCACTCATCTCATTTGCGGAGTGGTCGGCTTCGACGAGGCAGCAGCGAGGGAACTGGCTCGCCGTCTTCCACCCGTGATCGTCGTGTCTCGGCGTCGCCAAGCGCACGACTCGCGAATCTACGACTACATCGATCTCATGGGAGCTGAACTCGCCGCAGATCGCTTCGGGGGCGACGTCATGGCATCGCGCTTGGCGGACGTTATCGTCATCGAAGCCATACGGATGTGGATGTCGGACATCCGGAGTGACTCGACCCGAGGCTGGTTTGCCGCCGTCGCCGATCAGCATCTCGGATGCGCCCTCGAGGCTATTCACCGTGAGCCGTTGCGTCCCTGGACGCTTGAAGATCTAGCACGTCGGGCAACGATGTCGCGCTCGACCTTTAGCGCTCGCTTTGCGGAACTCGTCGGTGAGACTCCGATCGCATATGCGCGGCGTTGGCGCGTCGAAGCCGCACAGGAGGCACTCCGTGACCAGCAGCTGAGCGTCACCGACGTCGCCATTGCGGCCGGCTACAGCTCTGAGGCCGCGTTCACTCGTGCCTTCGCACGGCTCGTAGGAGTCCCTCCTACTCGCTGGCGCGAGTCCCGCTTCACTTAGCCTTCCGACTGGCCCGCATGCCTTGTGCGGCAACCGTTTGGCAGAATGCGGCGCTTAACGTGTCGGTGGCCACATCTAGGCTGGATGCACGACGACGCCACACCGGGCGTCCAGCCCTGATGAGGAGCATCATGGTCCGCCTGCTCGACGCCGATCCCGGCTTCCTGCTCAGCCCCTCCGACCTCACCGCGGCCGCCGGCTGCGAGTACGGCTGGCTGCGGCTGTCCGTGGATCCGAAGGCCGGTCACCTGCCACCGCGCGAGGACGACGAGGACGCCTTCCTGGCCACGGTCGCCCGGCTCGGCGACGCGCATGAGGAGCGCATCCTCGCGCAGTTCGTCCAGGAACACGGCGAGGACCAGGTGGTGCGCCTGGCACGGCCGCGGCACTACACGCCCGAGGGCATCGCCGAGGCCGTGGCGGCGACGCGTGCGGCTCTCGAGGACGGTCCCGCGGTGGTGTTCCAGGCGATGCTGCATGATGGCCGCTTCGGGGGTCTCGCGGACTTTCTGGTGCGGCAGGAGGACGGCGCCTACGCGGTGGTGGACACAAAGTTGGCCCGGCATGCCCGCGTCACCGCGCTGCTGCAGATCGCGGCCTACGCGGATCTGCTGGACGGACTGGGCATTCCGCGCGCTCGCGAGGGCAGCCTGTGGCTGGGCGATGACTCGCAGGTCCACGCGGATCTCAACGCCATCATCCCGGTCTACCGCCATCAGCGGGAGCGACTCACCCGTCTGCTCGAGGATCACCTGGCCGCCGGGGTGGCGGCGCAGTGGGGCGATGACCGCCTCTCGATCTGCGGGCAGTGCGATGCCTGCGCGGAGGCCATCGCGGAGCACCAGGACGTCCTGATGGTCGCAGGAAGCAGCCGGTTGCAGCGGGCCCGGCTGCGCGCGGCGGGTGTCACCACGGTGGCGGAGCTGGCGGCGTCGTCGTCGGCGCCGGAGGGCATGAGCGAACGGACCTGGCGCGGACTGCGAGACCAGGCGCGGCTGCAGCAGGACAGCCCTGGTCCGGACGGGTTGCCCGCGGTGGAGGTCATGGACGCGGCGGTGTTGGCGAACCTGCCCACACCCAGCCCCGGGGACATGTTCTTCGACTTCGAGGGCGACCCGCTCTGGATGTCCGCCGCGGGGCACATGGAAGGTCTCGAGTACCTCTTCGGCTGGGCGCAACTGCCGGACACCGGGCCCGACTCCACGGCGGAGTGCGCGTACGAGGACTTCGAGTTCCATGCCCTGTGGTCCGATGACCGCGCCGCCGAACGCGCCGCCTTGGACACGTTCGTGCAGACGGTGGAGCGCCGCCGCGCCGAGTTCCCGAACATGCGCATCTACCACTACGCCCCCTATGAGATCACCGCGCTCAAGCGCCTGACCAACGAACGCCACGGCATCCACGCGGAGGTCCTCGACGACTGGCTGCGCGCCGGTCTGTTCGTCGACCTCTACTCCACGGTCCGGTCAGCCCTGCGGGTGGGCACCTCGAGCTACTCGATCAAAAAGCTCGAGCCCTTATACATGGGCGATGAACACCGCGACGACGACGGCGTCACCACCGCGGCTGACTCCGTCACCGAGTACCACCGCTACATCGCGGTACGAGAGGCCGGCCGGACGAGCGAGGCCGAGCAGATCGCCGATGCCATCCGCGCGTACAATCGCTACGACTGCATCTCCACCGCACGGCTGCGTGACTGGCTGTTGTCTCTGGTGGAGCCGGGCGTGCGGGATGCCAGCCGCGTGAGTACGCAGGACGCAGTCCACGAGTTTGATGTCGAGCCCTCACCGGCAGCCGCCGGTGCCGAACAGCGCGAGGCCTTCGGACAATCCCTGATGGCGCTCTTGCCGTCGGATCTCCAGGACGGCGTCTGGCCGACCACCGAGCAGGACCCAAGTGGTGAGTATCGCGGCATACTGCTGCTGGCGGCTGCGCTGGGCTTCTTCAGTCGCGAGAACAAGCCGCTCTGGTGGGCGATGTTTGATCGCGCCGTGTCCGCCCCGGATGAGTGGCCCGAGCCACGCTGCAACCTCGTGTTCGACAGCGTGGAAGCGGTCGGCGAGTGGGTCAAGCCCGCTCCCCGGAAAAACCCAGTCCGTCAGCTGACCGTGACCGGGCGATTGGAGCCGGGCACGGAGATTCGACCTCCCGAGCCAGGGCGGGAAACGTTCAAGCTTGTGGCCCTCTATGACGACCCACCGGCCTGGGCCGAGATGGCACCGAATGCCGTGCGGTGGCAAAGCCGCTCCGCTGTCAATGCCACCAATGTGGAAGAGATCTCACCCGGACGGTTCCGGATCCAGCTGGACCAGCGCCTGAGCATCAAGCATGAACGGACGTCCCACACGGAGATTCCGATGGGTGTGTTCCACCTGAACTACGTGTCACCCGGCGCCATCCTTGAGCGGATCATGGATCGGGCCAGCTGCACGTCCAGTCGCGGCCGGCTACAGCCAGGAGTCCTCGCCGATGTCCTCACCCGCCGGGCTCCTCGACACTCGGACGGAGAGGTCAAGATCATCTCGTCCGAAGTGCGAAGCGGCCAGAAGGACAGCATCGCAGGGCTGGTCGAAGCACTCGAATCAGCTCGTGGATCGTACGTGGCGGTGCAGGGCCCTCCCGGCACGGGTAAGACGCACGTAGGCAGTCACGCGGTCAAGGCCCTGCTTGACCGCGGGTGGAGCGTGGGCGTGATCGCCCAGTCTCACGCGGTTGTCGAGAACTTCCTGGACAAGCTCGTGGACATCGGTGTCGATCCGAAGCACGTGGGCAAGGAGCCCAAAAACCCAGATGTCCAGCCGTCATGGACCGTGTTGGAGGGGACCGAGCAGGTCCACAGCTTCCTGCAGCCCGGGCGAGTCCTCGGAGGAACATCATGGACCTTTTCGAGTCGCAGCGCGCTGCCGGTGGACCTGCTGGTCGTCGACGAAGCCGGCCAACTGTCTCTCGCCTATCTCGCCGGGGCATCGGAGGTGGCCGAGACCGTCCTGCTGCTCGGCGACCCGCAACAGTTGCCCCAGGTGTCGAAAGGCATGCACCCGTACCCGGTGGACCAGGCGGCACTGACGTGGCTCAGCGAGGGGCACGCGGTCCTCCCGCAGGAGCGCGGCTTCTTCCTCGACACCTCCTGGCGCATGCACTCCGCGCTCACGGAGGTGGTCTCCGAGCTGTCCTACGACGGCGAGCTCCGCTCGCGGACGGAGGTCACGGATGCCCGTCGCCTGGACGGCATCGCTCCGGGCCTGCACCCGGTGCCCGTGTCCCACGTGGGCAACGCCGTGTCCTCGCCGGAGGAGGCCGAGGCGGTCGTGGCGATCGTGCGGGACGTCGTCGGGCGGGCGTGGACCGACCCGGCTCGCGATGACGGCGCCCCTCGCCAGCTCGAGCCGTCCGACGTGATCGTGGTGGCACCGTACAACGCCCAGGTGGCGACGGTGCGTGACGCCCTGGACGCTGCCGGGTTCACGGACACGACCGTGGGCACCGTGGACAAGTTCCAGGGCCGCGAGGCGCCCGTGGCGGTGTTGACCATGGCCGCCTCGAGCGCGCAGGACGTCCCGCGCGGGCTCGACTTCCTCCTCAACCGCAACCGGCTCAACGTGTCCATCTCCCGTGGCCAGTGGGCGGCGTACCTGGTGCACTCCCCCGCCCTGGCCGACGCGCTGCCCACCTCGCCACACGACCTCGCCATGGTGGGCGCCTTCCTGAGACTGATTCACCGCCCCGCCCCGGTCGCAATGGAAGAATGACCCTCATGACCCCAGATTCCGTGTCCTTCGCCGCGCCCGCAGACCGTCAGTCCCTCGCCGAGGCCGGGATCGCCCTCGGCCCGCTCGACGGCCGCTACCGCTCCGCGGTCGAGTCGCTCGTGGAGCACCTGTCCGAGGCCGCCCTGAACCGCAATCGCCTGCACGTGGAGGTCGAGTGGTTCATCCATCTCGCCCAGCAGCAGGTGCTGCCGGGCCTCGCCCCGCTCAGCGACGAGCAGGTCACCGGACTGCGTGCCATCGTCACGGACTTCGGCGCCGACGAGGTCGCCGAACTCGGCGAGATCGAGCGGGTCACGGTGCACGACGTCAAGGCCGTCGAGTACTTCATCGCCCGCCGCCTCGATGCCCTCGGCCTGAGCGAGCAGACCGCGCTCGTGCACTTCGCCTGCACCTCCGAGGACATCAACAACCTGGCCTACGCGGTCGGGGTGCGCGACGCCGTCGAACAGGTCTGGCTGCCCGCCGCCCAGGCCATGCTGGATGCCCTCGGCACCATGGCCGCCGACGCCGCGGACACCCCGATGCTCTCGCGCACCCACGGGCAGCCCGCCACGCCCACCACGCTGGGCAAGGAGCTGGCGGTGTTCGTCCACCGACTGGATCGCCAGCTGCGCCGCATCGGAGCGCAGGAGTACCTCGGCAAGATCAACGGGGCCACGGGCACCTACGCCGCCCACCTGGCGGCCGCCCCCGACGCCGACTGGCCCGAGGTGTCCAAAACGTTCGTGGAGGGCCTGGGCCTGACCTGGAATCCGCTGACCACCCAGATCGAGTCCCACGACTGGCAGGCAGAGCTCTACGCGGACATCGCACGTTTCCACCGCATCCTGCACGGACTGTGCGTGGACGTCTGGTCCTACATCTCGATCGGCTACTTCGCGCAGATTCCGGTGGCCGGGGCCACCGGGTCCTCGACCATGCCGCACAAGGTGAACCCCATCCGCTTCGAAAACGCCGAGGCCAACCTCGAGCTCGCCAACGCCCTGCTCGACTCGCTGGGTGCCACCCTCGTGGAATCCCGGTGGCAGCGCGACCTTACTGACTCGACCGCCCAGCGCAACATCGGCGTCGGCCTCGGCCACGGCGTGCTGGCCATGTCCAAAGTGACCAAGGGCCTGGGACAGCTTCAGGTGGCCGAGCCCGTGCTGGCCGATGACCTCGAAGGCAACTGGGAGGTGCTCGGCGAGGCCATCCAGACCGTCATGCGCGCCGAGGCTCTCGCCGGCGTCGAGGGCATGGACAACCCCTACGAGCGTCTCAAGGACCTCACCCGCGGTCAGCGCGTCAACGGCGAGCGCATGCGCGAATTCGTGAGCGGCCTCGGCCTCAGCGAGGACGCCCAGCAGCGCCTGCTCGCGCTGACGCCGGCCACCTACACGGGTGTGGCCGCCGACCTCGCCCGCGAGTTCGCACACCGCAGCCACTGACCATCGAGCGGGGCCAGACGGCGAGCCGCAGCCCCCGCCCGCCCGCCCCGCGCCGCACATACCCGCCCCTTACTCGCGCTGTGTGTTGACCTTGGTCGGTTCTGAAGCGCGTGAGACCGACCTCAGTCAACACAAAGCGGTGGATGGGCGGGGTTTGAGAGGCTGGGCCTGAGAACCTAGCCCTGAAGACCTGGGCCCGGGAACCGGAGGGCGGCACCATCCCGACGCACAGAGAGGACGGACGCACGTGGAGTACCTGAACTCGATGCTGGAAGAGCTGCCGTGGCTCATGACCGTGCTCGACCTCGTGGGCGTGTTCTTCTTCGCCACGTCGGGAGCGCTTCTGGCCTCGCGCAAGGGCTTCGACCTCGTGGGCTCGGTGTTCCTCTCGCTGCTGGCCGGCCTCGGCGGCGGCATCACGCGCGACGTGCTGCTGGATCGCGGTCTGCCCGCGTCGCTCGAGAACCCGATCTACTTGGCCCCGCCCGTGCTCGTGGCCCTGCTCGTCTACTTCAAGGCGATCCACCCGCACCGGCTCAACCTGACCATCACGTTCTTCGACGCCGGCGGCCTCGCCCTGTTCACCGTCACCGGCACGATGATCGCGCTGGAACACGGCACCAACCCCGTGGCCACGGTGGTGATCGCGACCCTCGGCGCGCTCGGCGGCGGACTGCTGCGGGACATCGTCGCCAACGAGGTGCCAGCGCTGTTCGATCCGCGCGGCGTCTACGCGCTGCCGACCGTGGTGGGCGCGATCGTCGCCACATGGGTGGGCCTCAACGGTGCGCTCAATGCTGTCACCGGCTTCTTCATCGCCCTGCTGGTCTTCGGCATCCGCATGATCGCCTACCGCTACCGGTGGCGGCTGCCCGGGGCGGACATCTCGATGGACCAGGACCAGATCGACCGACTGCGCGCCGCGGCCGTGCAGGCTCAGGAGAGCGCGCGCAGCCGTGGCCTCCGCGCTCGCCGCCGGCGCCGCGTGCAGGGCCCCGCGGACCTGGCCGCTCGGGAGGCGGAGGCCCCCGCTGGCTATCACTACGACGCCGACCAGGACGCCTACACGCGTGAGCTTCCGATCATCGCGGCCCCGGACGCTTCCGCACCGTCGCCAGTGCCGGACGAGGCACGGGATTCCGCTGACGTCGACGAAGCCACCCCGTCCGCGGCGGCGGAGAGCGGCGACCAGCACGGCCACGATGCGGGCCGCTACGGCGACGCCGACGCCGTCACTGATGTCCCCTGGGAGGGTGTGCCCGCGGGCCACGTCGACGGCGAGGGGTATGCCGAGGATGACCAGGTCTACGTGGAGGACTACAATCCCCAGACCCAGGTGATCACGGTGGTCGATCGCGACTCCGGCCAACGCGCTCGCCTGGACACCGCCACTGGCGTCATGGATGTCACCGACCCGCGCACCGGATGGACCCGCTCCTACGACGACCCCGAGACCGACTGG
>JAUNTT010000092.1:2755-9416 GCA_030538555.1 Micrococcus sp. | reverse complement strand
GCGGTAGCGCGCTTCCCTGACACGGAAGAGGTCACTGGTTCGAACCCAGTATCGCGCACGGATCGTCGGCTCTCACGGGCCGCGATCGTGTCTCATGCGGATGTAGCTCAGTTGGCTAGAGCGCCACCTTGCCAAGGTGGAGGTCGCGGGTTCGAATCCCGTCATCCGCTCCAGAATCCACGGGCCGGGACGCATCACTGGATGCGTCCCGGCCCGTGTGGTGTATGGACCGCGCCGCTGCCGCTACTTCTCCTCGGTCTCGCCCGTCTGGCCCTCGCGCACCAGGGCGGTCATGCGGGACACCGTGCGGAAGTACTTCTTCATGTAGCCGCCGTGCATCATCTCGTGCGTGAACAACTCGTCGAAGGGCACCCCCGAGGCGATCACCGGGACGTCCTTGTCATAGAGCCGATCGGCGAACACCACGAAGCGCAGCGCGGTGGCCTGCTCCGTGATCGTGGTGACGTTGTGCAGGGCCAGCACATCCACGTCTTTGACCAGCTCGCGATAGCGCGAGGGGTGCACGCGCGAGAGCATCGCCGTGAGATCGGCGAAGTCGTCGACGGCGGCCACCCCGGCATCGGGGAAGTTGGCCTCGAGGGTGGGCACCACCTGGTCGTCGTCGAGCGGCTGCGGGGCCGCGGAGAGCCCACGGTGCCGGTAGTCCTCGCCGTCCACACGGATGACGTCGAACTGCGAGGAGAGCACCTGGATCTCCCGCTTGAAGTCCTGGGCGGCGAAGCGGCCCTCACCCAGGGCGCCGGGCAGGGTGTTGGAGGTGGCCACGAGGCGAACCCCCGCGTCGGCGAGCTCGCGCATGAGACGGGACATCAGGACGGTGTCGCCCGGATCGTCGAGCTCGAACTCGTCGATGCAGACCAGCTTGTACTCCTTGAGCACGTCCACGGCCTTGCGGAAGGACAGCGCACCCACGAGGTTGGTGTACTCGACGAAGGTGCCGAAGGCCTTGGGTCCGGGCGCGGCGTGCCACGTGGAGGCCAGCAGGTGGGTCTTGCCGACGCCGAATCCGCCGTCGAGGTAGATGCCGGCCGGCTGAGACGAGGTCTTCTTCTTGCCGCCGAAGAGCCCGGACAGGAAGCCGCCGGAGCCGCTGGACTGGCCGATCGAGTCCGCGAAGTCGCGCAACCGCCGCACGGCCTCGGCCTGCGAGGGGTGGGCCGGATCAGGAATGTACGAGTCGAACGACACCTCGCCGAAGCGATAGGACGGATGGAATCCGGCCAGCAGTCGCTCGGCAGACACCTGCGGGGAGCGCTCGGAGAGGCGGACAGTCTCGGTCACGGCGGTGCTCCGTCCAGTTCACGAATCGGCGGCCCCGCGCGGGGGCTGAATACTGGCCCACTGTACCGGCACCCTGTGACGCCATGCGACGACGTCGGGCCCGGATAAGGGCACCCTGCCTATTACGTCTGATCGGTGTCACGTTATTGTGAGCCCGAAGCGCTGCGGCGCCGGACCCCCTCACGCGAGAACCACACGAAGGCGGCATCACCATGACTGAGACCTCCACCGAATTCGCCGAGTACGCCCACCCCGAGAAGCTCGTCTCCACCGACTGGGTCGCCGAGCACATCGGCGACGAGAACGTCGTGGTCCTCGAGTCCAATGAGGACACCCTGCTCTACGCCACCGGCCACATCCCGGGGGCCGTGAAGATCGACTGGCACACCGAGCTCAACGATCCCGTCACCCGTGACTTCGTGGATGCTGACGCCTTCGCCGCCATGGCCGGGTCCAAGGGCATCTCGCGTGACACCACCGTGGTGTTCTACGGCGACAAGTCCAACTGGTGGGCCGCCTACGCCCTGTGGGTCTTCACCCTCTACGGCCACGAGGACGTGCGCCTGATGAACGGCGGACGCGACAAGTGGATCGCCGAGGGTCGTGAGACCACCCGTGAGACCCCCGAGGTCGTCGGCGCCGACTACCCCGTGGTGGAGCGCGACGACGAGACCGACCGCGCCGCCCGCGAGGACGTGCTCGCCGCCATCGGCACGACCCCGCTGGTCGACGTCCGCTCGGCCCCCGAGTACACCGGCGAGACCACGCACATGGCCGGGTACCCGCAGGAGGGCACTCTGCGCGGCGGGCACATCCCCACCGCCGCCTCGGTGCCGTGGGCCAAGGCTGCCAACGAGGACAACACCTTCAAGTCCCGCGAGGAGCTCGAGCGCATCTACCGCGACGAGGCCGGCGTCGGGGCTGCCGACAAGGTCATCGCCTACTGCCGCATCGGTGAGCGTTCCTCGCACACCTGGTTCGTGCTGAAGTACCTGCTGGGCTACGAGAACGTGCGCAACTACGACGGTTCCTGGACCGAGTGGGGCAACGGCGTGCGCCTGCCCATCGCCGTGGGCGATCAGCCCGGCGAGGCTCCGCAGCGCTGAGCCGCCCGGACGACCAACCCGACGACGCCGTCTCACCGTGGTGAGGCGGCGTCGTCGCGTGCTGGGTGGGGTCAGCGCGGACCGCGCCCCTAGACTGGAGCATCATGAGCACCGAGAACACCCTGCCTGCCGCGCTGGCCGAGATCATCGATGACTTCGAGGCGGTGCCGGAGGGGCAGCGCCTCGAGCTGCTGCTGGAATTCTCGGACGAACTGCCGGTGCTACCCGAGCGCTATGACGGCCACGAGGATCAGATGGAACAGGTCATCGAGTGCCAGTCGCCGTTGTTCCTGGCCGTCGAGCTCGAGGGTGAGGCCGGCGCCGAGGCTCCCGTGAAGCTGTTCATTTCCGCACCGCCGGAGGCACCGACCACCCGCGGCTTTGCTTCGGTGCTCGCGCAGGGTCTCGACGGCGTCACCGCGCGCGAGGTGCTCGAGGTCCCCGACGACATCCCCAACCGCCTCGGACTCACCCGGGCCCTGACTCCCCTGCGCCTGCGCGGCATGTCCGCGATGCTGGGGCGCATCAAGCGCAATGTCGCGGAGCTGGCCGGCGCGGGCCAGTAGTCAGCTGGCCACACACCACCCGGCTCAGGCGTCGGCGCGACGCTGACGCAGCCGCTGGGCGGCGTCGTCCCACGCCCCATGCAGCAGGTCCCAGGTCTGTCCCAGGGTCTGGGACATGTTCTTGGTCTGCGCGATGATCGGCATGAAGTTGCCGTCTCCACCCCACCGCGGCACCACATGCTGATGCAGGTGCGCGGCGATGCCGGCACCCCCGACCTTGCCCTGGTTCATGCCCAAGTTGAAGCCGTGCGGGGCGGACACCGATTCCAACGCGAGCATCGCGGTCTGCGTCAGCTCGGCAATCTCCACCGTCTCCGCGGCGGTGATGTCCGTGTAGAGCGGCACGTGGCGATACGGGCAGATCAGCAGGTGCCCGGGGTTGTAAGGGAACAGGTTGAGGATGACGAAGCAGCTCTGACCGCGGTGCAGGATCAGGCTCTGTTCGTCGTCGTCGCGCTGGGGTGCCGCACAGAAGGGGCAGCTGTGCTCGTCCTTGACTTGGTCCTGTCCACCGGAGATGTAAGCCATCCGGTGCGGATTCCATAGCCGTTGGAACGCGTCCGGCACCCCGGCCAGGACATGGCTGTCCGTGGCCCGGGCGTCGTCGTGCTCGGAGGTGGTCACACTCCGACCTCACGAGTACGGACGGCGGAGACGATCCGCTCCACGGCCTCGGCGACCGGCACGCCGTTGTCCTGGGTGCCGTCCCGGAAGCGGAACGAGACCGCGCCGGCCTCGGCGTCTTCGCCGCCGGCGATCAGGACGAAGGGCACCTTCTCCTTGGAGGCGGTGCGGATCTTCTTCGGGAAACGATCCGAGGAGTCGTCCAGGCGGGCCCGGATGCCCTGGGCCTTGAGCTGCGCGACGACGTCGGCCAGGTAGTCGTTGAAGGCCTCGGCCACCGGGATGGCCACGACCTGCTCGGGTGCCAGCCACGCGGGGAACGCACCGGCGTAGTGCTCGGTGAGGACCCCGAGGAAGCGCTCGATGGAGCCGAACAGGGCGCGGTGGATCATCACCGGACGCTGCCGGGTGCCATCGGCGGCCTGGTACTCGAGGTCGAAGCGCTCGGGCAGGTTGAAGTCGAGCTGAATGGTGGACATCTGCCACGTGCGCCCAATGGCGTCGCGGGCCTGGACGGAGATCTTGGGGCCGTAGAACGCGGCGCCGCCCGGATCCGGGACCAGCTGCAGGCCGGAGGCCTCGGCCACCTCGGCGAGGGTGCGCGTGGCCTCCTCCCAGGTGTCATCCGAGCCCACGAACTTCTCCGGGTCCTTCGTGGAGAGTTCGAGGAAGAAATCGTTGAGGCCGTAGTCCTTGAGCAGGTCCAGCACGAAGGTCAGCGCGTTGGTGAGCTCCTGCTTCATCTGCTCCCGGGTGCAGTAGATGTGGGCGTCGTCCTGGGTCATGCCGCGCACGCGCGTGAGGCCGTGGACCACGCCGGACTTCTCGTAGCGGTACACCGCGCCGAACTCGAAGAGCCGCAGCGGCAGCTCGCGGTAAGACCGGCCGCGCGAGTCGAAGATCAGGTTGTGCATGGGGCAGTTCATCGGCTTGAGGTAGTAGTTCTGCCCCTGCCGGCTCAGTTCGCCGGTGACCGGGTCGCGCTGCTCGTCGATTTGCATGGGCGGGAACATGCCGTCCGCGTACCAGTCCAGGTGACCGGAGACCTCGTAGAGCTTCTGCTTGGTGATGTGCGGGGTGTAGACGAACTCGTAGCCGGCCTCCTCGTGGCGGCGGCGCGAGTAGTCCTCCATGGTCTTGCGCAGAATGCCGCCGCGCGGGTGGAAGACGGGCAGGCCCGAGCCCAGCACGTCCGGGAAGGAGAACAGGTCCATCTCCACACCCAGCTTGCGGTGATCCCGACGCTCGGCCTCGGCCAGACGCTCCTGGTAGGCCTTGAGGTCCTCCTTGGTGGGCCAGGCGGTGCCGTAGATGCGCTGGAGCTGCTTGTTGGTCTCCTTGCCCAGCCAGTAGGCGGCGGCGGAGCGGGTCAGCGCGTAGGCGTTGGCGATGGGCTTCGTGGTGGGCAGGTGCGGGCCGCGGCACAGGTCCGACCAGACGACGTCGCCGGACTTGCGGTCCACGTTGTCGTAGATGGTGATCTCCCCGGCGCCGACCTCGACGCTGGCACCCTCACCGGCGGCGTCGGCGTCGTTCTTCTTGCCGAGCAATTCGAGCTTGTAGGGCTCGTCCGCCATCGCGACGAGTGCCTCTTCTTCGGTGACGCTGCGGCGGACGAAGCGCTGGCCCGACTTCACGATGCGCTGCATCATCTTCTCGAGCTGCTTGAGGTCCTCGGGAGTGAAGGGCTCGGCGACGTCGAAGTCGAAGTAGAAGCCATCCGTGATGTAGGGGCCGATGCCGAGCTTGGCATCGGGGCGCAGCTGCTGCACGGCCTGGGCCATGACGTGAGCGGTGGAGTGGCGCAGGACCTCGAGGCCCTCGGGCTCGGAGATGTCCACGGCTTCCACGGAGGCGCCCAGCGGCACGGTACGGGAGAGGTCCCAGAGGTGGCCGTCCACGCGCATCACCACGGTGGTGGGCTGATCCGCGAAGAGCTCGAGTCCGGTGGTCCCCTCGGTGACCTCCCGCATCTCGCCGTCGACGGTGATCAGGATGTTGTTCGGCTCCGACACGGTGCTCCTTTGAGGTCTGGCTTGAGGGTCGGCGGCATACGGGGGCCGCCGTCGGCCGTTGTCCATTCTAGGGGCGCGCCGAGGACTCGCCGGGACGCGACGGCTCGCGGGGAGGGCTCGACCACGGGGTGTCCCGGGCTCCCTCGCGTGGGCCACGACGTCGCCGTGGCGGCCATGCAAAGTCGACGATCATCCTCGGCGGGGGCCACCGTCGGACGCGTGGGTGCGCCGAGGAGGGTGCGGGTGGTTCCGACGGCGTGCCGGTCGTCGACAGCACCGGTGGGATTGACCGCGAGGCGTGGGAGGTGTCGTCTGCGCCAACGTTGCCCACGGCTCGGGTGACGTTGAGGAACCGGGTCTGGATCGGGATGCAGTCCGCGACGAGGGCATGGTCGGCGACGTGGGCGCGGGCGGCCCGGGCGACGTGGGTGGTGTGAGTGGCCCGGATTCCGTGACTGGCCCAGGTGGTGTGAGTGGCCTGGATTCCGTGGGTGGCGCAAGTGGCTTGGGTGGGGACGTGCGTGCAGTCTCTGATGTTGCCGCACCCCATGTCCGATGGTGCATGTTCCTGCGGGGCGTCTGAGCGGGGTCGAGGTGCCGAGCAGGTGTGAACCAGGGGACTCCGTGGGTGACGGCGACCGTCCACCACCCGGCGTGGACGGCGTGATGGTGATGCGAGCAGAGCAGCACGCCATTGCTGACGTCGGTGGGTCCGCCGTTCTCCCAATGCCCGATGTGGTGGACTTCGCACCAGCTCGCGGGCAGTGCGCAACCCGGTGCTGCACAGCCGCCGTCGCGTGCCGTGATGGCCCGCCGCTGAGCGCGGGTGAACAGGCGGCGGGACCGGCCGAGATCGAGGATCTCCCCTTCGCCGCCCAGAACGACGGGGATGATCTCGGCGTCGCACGCGATCCGGCGGATCTCTCGCGGGTCGATGGGACCGGTGAACTCGGCCACGCTGAGACCGAGAGCTGTCCCGGTGAGTGCCGTCCCTTCACGTGCCGTCCCGATGGGTGCTGTCGGGTCAGGTGCCGTCCCGATGGGTGCT
>JAUNTT010000092.1:0-2745 GCA_030538555.1 Micrococcus sp. | reverse complement strand
CCCGGTCCGTGAGCGTATCTGACGCAGGAGGGTCTCGTGATCGATCGTGACGAGCACCTGCGGGCGGTGCCCGGCCGCCACAGGGAGAAGGCCCGGGTCCGCCAGTGCGAGCGCCGCCTGCAGAGCGCTGAGGAGAGTGTCGCCCTGTCGCTGGGCGCGGGTGCGAGGATCTGGGACCGGTCCAGCGCCGGCTGCTGCGCCCGTTCCGATGCCCGTGTCCGTGCCTGAGCCAGTGCCCGTGTCCGTGGCTGGGTCCGTGCCGGTGACTCCCGGCGCTCCAGCGTGACTGGGGTCAGCCAGCTCACTGGCGCTGGCCCGAGGGTTGGTGGCCGCGGAGGCGATGGTCTGCAGCACCTCGTGCTGGGCGTCGGTGAGGTGGAGATCCCAGCGGTGCAGACCGCGGCGGCGGCCACGATGGAAGAGCCCCTGGGCGGCCTGGAGTTCGGCGTCGGTGGGGGTGCCGCCGTCGGGGAGGATCGTCGCGTCCACGTGCTGTCTCCACCGCGCGCAGAGCCGACGCATGCCGTCAGGGTCCATGGTGGGGAGGTGAGATGTCAGCAGGTCTTCGGCGGCGGCGAGCAGGGTTTCAGCATCATCGTGCGGCACTGCGGCGAGGGCCAGGTCGGTCCGCGCGCGGGTGAGAGTCTCGATCACCGTGTCACAGGCTGTCTCGTCGGCGACACCGTCGGACAGGGCGACGGCCACGTGGGGCAGTTCCGGCCCGGTGACGGGTGCTGTGACGAAGTCCCGGCGGGGACGCGTGGCCGCCGCTCGACGGAGCCGCCGCTGCGCCGTGCGGCGGTCGATCCGCACCGTATCCCTCAGGCAGTCGGAGGCGTCCCGATGCAGGCCCTTGCCGGGTGGGATCCCGAGCACCTCGTGCCGATCAGCCTCATGCTCGAAGGCCTGGGCGAGGTGCCCGGCGAGGGTGGTCTGCAGTGCTGCGACGGTGCGTCCCAGCGTCTCTGCCTTGACCAGTAGCTCGCGCAGGTCCGTGGAGCTGAACCGCGAGTCGTCGGCCGCGACGTCCTGCCAGCAGGGAGCGGTGACGGCGGCGTTCGCTGCCTCGACGGCCTCACGGGCCCGCTCCACGTGTGTGGCGATCATGCCGATCCCTCCTCTCCTGCTGCCAAGCCGTGTGACCGCGAGTCCTCTGGTCTGGGTCTTCTGGTGTAAACGTGTCCTCAGTCCATCGCATCGTCCGGAAACGTTAAGGAGTGCGGGAGGGGTGAGTGGAGGGGGCGGCGGTGTCCCGGCGCCCCGGGCGGAGGTCTCGAGGCTCGCCGCGTCAGAGCGCTCACGGCAACAGCACCGGTGTGCCGGGCACCTGGAGCTCGCCGCCGCCGGTGCGGACCTTGACCGGCCAGCCGCCCGTGCTGTGGTGCGGGATGACGGGGCGTTCGGGAGCCTGTCCGAGGCGGCGCAGCTGAGCGGCCTTCTTCTCCGCGGACAGCCAGGCCCGCCACTGCTCCCGCGTGGAGTCCAGGTAGTCCGGGTCCGGCAGGCTGACCGGGTCGTGCAGGTTCCAGGCGCGGCTGGCCTGCACGGAGACAGCTCGGGGTCCCGTGCGGCGCACGGTGCCCTCGATCAGCAGCAGTCGCGCAGAGAAGAGCATCTCCCCCGAGGCGTGCTGGGCCTCGGAGAAGAAGGAGGCGTCCACGCAGCCGGTGCCGTCGTCCACGGAGAGGAAGACCACGCGGCGTCCGCTACGCATGGGCGGGGTCTGGGTGGCCACCCGCACTCCGGCGACCAGCACGCGGGACTCGGTGCGCAGGCTCAGCAGGTCCTTGGCGCGGGTCACCCCCAATGCCTCGAGGTAAGGGGCGTGAGAGTCCATGAGGTGGGCGCTGACGTCCAGAGCGGTGAGCTCCAGCTCCGAACGCACCTGCTGGGCGGGCTCGGGCGAGGGGAACAGGGGCTGCAGGGCGGCGAGCTCGGTGTCCGGCAGGGGCAGAGCCAACTGGCCCTCCACGATGCGTGGCCGTGCGGCACGGCTGCGCCGAGCTGTCCGGCCCGGGGCGTCACTGCGCGTGGCGGAGTGCTGCATCTCAAGGTGGTGGACCAGGTCGGTGCGGGAGGCACCGCCGGCGGGCAGCAGGCAGTCCAGGGCTCCGAGCTGGGCAAGGCGTTCGAGGTTGCGGGCGGTGGGGCGGGCGCGGTCGCGGACATCGGCGAGCGCCGTGAAGGGCTGCCCGGCCACGATGCGGCGGATCTCTGCCTGGGAGAGTCCGGCGAGGGTGGTGATGGGCAGGCGGATGCCGTGGCGGCCAGGCCCGGTCTCTGGATGTTCGGGCACCCATTCGATGCGCACGTGCTCGGTGGAGTGGTTGATGTCCACGGGCAGGATGGGGATGCCCATGCGGCGCGCCTCGGCGAGCATGAGCCGGGCCGGATACATGCCGGGGTCGTGTTCGAGCAGGGCGGCCATGAAAGCCTCGGGGTGGTGGGTCTTGAGCCAGGCCGAGTGGTAGGTGGGCACGGCGAAGGCCGCTCCGTGGGCCTTGCAGAAGCCGAAGGAGCCGAAGGCGTGCAGCGTGGCCCAGACTTCGTCGATGACCTCGAGGCTGTAGCCGCGCCGCAGGGCCTCCTGCCGGAAGTACGCCTCCACGCGAGGCTCCTGGCTGCCCCCGATCAGACGGCGGAACTCATCGGCGCGATCCAGCCCGCAGCCGGTCATCACGTCCAGGGTGCGCAGCACCTGCTCGTGGAACACGGTCACCCCGTGGGTCTCGGCGAGCACGGGGA
>JAUNTT010000091.1 GCA_030538555.1 Micrococcus sp. | reverse complement strand
ACGCGACGACCGCAATCTTCATGAGAGTTCCGCATTCCTTCCAGATGGCTGACCCGCACAGTCGCACCGTGCAAGGGGGCATGGTGTGCCTGGGCAGTGCCGTAGCCACACGGAGGTGGCGTCGCTGCGGGACCGCACGGCCCCACGACTGCCCAATGCGTGCGTCACTCTATCAGCGCGGGCTGACGCCGAGGCTCTGGTAGAGCGCGCGATAGCGCAGGGCGTTGCCCCGCCACGTGCGTGTGGCGAGGGCCCACGCACGTCCCGCTGCCCCCATGCGGGCCCGACGTTCCGGGTCGCCCGCGAGCTCGAGCAGCGCGGCGGCCCACGCGCCTGGGTCGCCGGCCGGCGCCAACAATCCCGTGATTCCCGGGTCGACGAGTTCAGCCAGCGCCGGCAGGTCCGAGGCGATGACCGGGCGTGCCGACGCCGATGCCTCGACCGACTTCATGGGGGTCACGGTCCGCGTGACGGGCAAGTCGCGTCGCGGCACCACGAAGACATCCAGGGCGGCGTGGTGAAGCCTCGCCTGGTCGCGGGACACGCGTCCCGGGAAGCTCGTGATGTCCTCCAGGCCGAGCTCCCGGGCCAGGGCGATCAGACCGGGCCGCGCGACGCCGTCGCCGGCAATGTGGAGTCGCAACTGGGGCAGTTCCGCCCGCACGAGGGCCGCTGCGCGCAACAGGGTGTCAAGGCCCTCGTAGTCCACCAGGCTGGAGACGGTCCCCACGACCACAGCATCGGAGTCCAGCGTCCAGCCGAGGTCGCGGCGCGCCTGCGCGGCAGCCACCGGCGACTCTTCGAAGGCCTCGCCAATGGCGTTGGGGCTCAGGACGATTCGTTCGGCGGGCACGTCGGGACCGGCCAGGCTCTCGCGCATCTGTTCGCCCAGGGTCACGACGGCGTCGGCATCGGCCACCGCCTGACGCTCCCTTTCCACGAAGAGTCGGTACCGCTCGGACACCGACGCGTGCTCGCCGTGCGTGGCCGCCCACGTGTCCGCCAGCTGACCGCGCACCTCGTAGACCCACGGAATGCCGACGGCGCGGGCCACGGCATCGACGGCGACGGCGTTGACGAAGTGCGTGGTGGTGTGGAGCAGCGCGGGACGCTGGTGCAGCACGTGGTCCAGGAGCAGTTCTGCATGCTGCTGGAGGCGCTGCGCCTGTCCTGCGGCGAGGCGTGCCGGAAGCAGCCGGTGATAGCGGATGCCGTCGACGTCGTCGTCCTGGGCCGCCCACGGAACGCCGATGTGCACGGGATATCCCGGGCGGGTGATCGCCGAGACGTCGAAGCCCTGATCGCGCAGGGACAGCAGGATCGAGTGGCTGCGCTGGGCGTACCCGGAGCCGGTATGTGGCAGGGAATTGGTCAGCACGTGGACCACGCGTCCCGGCTGCGGGACGTAGTCGGGGACCCTGCTCAGCTGGGGTGTGAAGCCTGCAAAGGCGTCGAGCTCGCCACGCAGCCGCTGAGCCAGGCGTCGATTGCGCCGATGCGCCCCGGCGTGCGCGACCGCCTCGGTGAGCCTCCCCTCGAAGGCATCCACCCGCGCGGCGGCGGCCGACCACCCCGCGCCACGCCGCGCCGCGGGGATGCGTTCGAGTAAATCTCTGGCCATGACGGGCTCCCCCAACCCGGTGGCGGCGTCGGCGCGGTGCACGCCCGCTGCACGGGCCTCGCCGGCGGCGCCGGTCAGAGCGGCCATGGCGTCGGCGCGGTGACCCAGCATTTCCAGACCGATGACCCGCGGGATGCTGGTGCTCGGCAGTGCCGCCAGGACACCGCCCAGGCGCTGAGCCAGAGGCGAGGGCAAGCGCCGGGCGCCTTGCAGGACGAGCAGCACGGGGTCGTCCACGATGTGTTCGTGGACAGCTTGCGCGAGCAGAGAGGCATTGCGCGCCCACGGGCGGGCACGCAGCGTGTGGAGCGGGGAGCGGGACATCGAGGAGAAGCCCTCCTTCACCGGGGGAGATCGTCGAGAACGGGCAACACCACGATGCGCGGCGTCGTCGACGCTGCCGGGTGGAGGCGGACCGGGGTGGCCGCGGCGCGGGTGAGGACGCGCGCGCTCTCCCGCGCGGGATGCGAGGGGTCACCACGCAACAGCACCGTGAGCGGCGGGATACGCCGGGTGGGTCCTGGGATCACGATGACGTGCCAGTGGATCGGCGAGCGCGGAGTCAGCTCGACGGCCGCATGACCGGCGGGGCCGCCGGCCACGCGCAGCTGGTCGAGAAGACCCGCGTGCTCGAGCGTGAGGTGAACGGCGAGGCCGTGTCCAGCCGGCACGGTGTCCGGCAGCTCGGACACGGGCACCGCCGTGTCCAACGCGAGCAGGCTCGCCGTCGGGCTGATCCGCTGCGGCGCGGGCACCGCCGTGCCGCGGTGGTGGCGGTGCTCGGCCGCCGCGGCGATCCACTGCGCAATCTGGACTCCCGCGTGGAAGCGGGCACGGTGGTCGCGCATCGTGGAGACGATCGGTGTGTTGGCAGGCTCCTCATGTGACGCTGGCTCGGCGTCGATCACCTCGAGCTCCTCGATGCGCCACGCGAGTTTGTCTCTCGCCTCCTCCGGCGATCCCACGGAGGTCAGCCACGCCCGCCACAGATCCTCCTCACGGAACCGGCGATGCCGCAGGGTCACCACCGTGTCGGCGGCACACAACAGGGTCGGAATGATGGCGGGATGTTCTTGCACACCGTCGCGCTGCGCCGGGGCGATACCCAGCAGGCGTCGCCGCAGCAGACGCGCCAGGTCATCAGGGTCAGCGACCTCGCAGGCACGCAGGTCCAGCGGCTCGACGCTGACGTTCTCCGTCTCGCCGCCCGGCCTGGCAAGCAGACCGGCCTCGAGGGTGTCATGGGCGCTCGGCGCCGCCGCGTCGCGCCTCTCCTCGTCCGGCTCCACCACGAGCCCCGGGGGCACCTGAGGGTGGTCGTCCGGCGTAGCGTCGAGCCCATCGAGGGCATCGATCACAGCGGACTCGACGAGACCCGGGCTGAGCACGCCCTTCTCGAGTCCCGCCACCAGGGCCATGGCACTGGGCGTGGCCGGTCCGCAGCGCACGACGAGATCCAGATGGGTGCATGCCGCGGGGTCCACGTGCTCGCGGGTCACCACGCGCACCAGGGCCACGCCCGCCTCACCGAGGTGATCCGTCGTCGTGGGCTCGAGGTCGACCCCGTCACAGACGATCACGGTGGACACCCCGGCCGGCAGCACCGCGGCAACGGCCTGCCTGTCAAGCCGGCGCATCGGATCGACGCCATCCACGAGCTGCGCACCAGCCACCAGCGCACCGGCCTCGATCACCCCGGCGAGACGTCCTGAGGACCGGAGTTCCCGCACGATCACATCGGTGGAGCTGAACCGTGGAGCTACGCCGTCGAGCACCACCGCGACGTCGGAGCCCTGGTGGTCGTGAGCGCTGCTCGGATCCTGGGGCATGGTCCGCGGCCCCCGGGCGGCGGAGTGGCCGCTGCGCCCGACGCCGGTCGCGTCGTGGGCGGCGCGCGTTCGACCGTCAAACTGAAGGAACCACTCCGCCCGTTCATGCGCATCCAGGGTGCGCCATGAGTCATCCACGAGCAGGGACTCGAGGGCCATGACACGGGCTGCCGCGTGGAAGCTGCGGTCGAAGCGCTCGCTGACACGGTCGGAGAGCTCCCGCAACGCCTCGTCCGCGGCGTGCTCGTGGAGCCAGCCGTCCACCTCGCCGACATGGCGGAGCACGGGGATCTCGGGAAATCCGGGAGAGGGGGCGCCGTCGGGAACCACCGAGACGACGGGAACGCCCATGGCCGCGTACTGGATCACGCGGCTCGGCAGCGAGAAGGAGCCCAGGCGCTCGATCCCGGGAAAACCGGTGGGTTGATCCCGGTGGTCGGCGAACAGCTGCGGGATGTTCAGGGCGATGCGGGTGCGGGCCGCTGCCTGCAACACCTCGGACTCGGTGTCGAGGTATCCCCCGCCCAGGCCCGCGGCATCCTGGCCCACCTGCCCGTAGATCCGCACGCGATGGCGCAGCCGGCTCAGGGCCTCGTAGCGCCACGAGCGCACGGGACCCACGGTGTTGCCCAGGAACATCACATCCGTCTGCGCCGCCCGCGAGCCATAGACCCGCGGGAACGCGGCGTGGTCTGTCCAGAATGGAATGTTCACGCCCGTGGCGCGGCCGAAGCGGTCCGTGTAGAACTGCAGCACGCGCGCGTCACCGCAGTGCAAGACGACGTCGTAGAGCTCGACGACGGGACCATAGGAGTGCTCGAAGAGGACGGGGTCATCCGAGAACCAGGTGGCCAGCACGGCACCGGTGGCGCGCAGGGTCTGGAGCACGGGCCACGGGGCCGAGGCGGGTCGGAACACGAGGATCAGATCGGGGCGCAACCCGGTGATGTGGTCCAGGTGAGCCCGCACGGTGGGTGCCACCACCTCGGGGCTGGCGAAGGTGTACCCGGAGCCGAAGCGGCCCGTGGCGTAGACATCGTGACCGGCGGCGATCAGCGCACGCTCCAAAGAGGCGACGACGTGGGTCTCCTGGATGGCGTCGAACAGCACGACCCTCACGAACGGTACCCCTGCTTCTCCTGGCGGGACGTGCGGGTGAACTGCTCGAGCACCGATGCGCCCTGGAGACTGAGTCCCGGGACGAAGTCGACGACGACGGCGTGCTCGTGCCCGCTGCGCTCGCCCGGCAGGCGCACGCCACGCCACCCCGCCGCGACGTCGGCCGCGGCGGCGCCGGCGCAGAGCCCGGAGTCGGTAAAGCCCACCACGGGGACCTCGGGGCGCAGCCATGACACCCAGTCCTGCAACGCCGCTACGTGGGTGCCGCGCAGCGCGTCGAGGTTCAGAATCAGCGCACCCACGGCGTGAGCCGGGGGCAACTGCGACGGCGTCGCATCCCCCGGCGCCACCCGGAGCACGCGGGCGCCACCGGGCACCGCGCGGACGTCACGGGTGTGGATTTTGCTCACGACCGCGACGGCATGGCCGGGCACCGCACGATCCAGGCAACGCCGTGCCGCCCGCTGTGCTGCCGAGGCCGCTGCGGGTGCGGCCATCGCGTCCGTCTCGCGCTGCTGGGTCTGCTGGAACGGGGGTGTCGCGCGCAGCGCGGCCATCACCTCCGTGTGGCGATGCCGGGCGTGGCGTTCGGCGGCCGCGCGCGCGGCCACCGGATCATCCCGCAGGGTCTGGCGCAGCGTGGCCTGTGCGGACACGGCGATCGCAACCACGCGGTGCACGGCCTCGCGCACGCGGCGGGCTGCACGAGGCTGTGGCGGGCGTGACATCGTCAGTCGGCTCCTTCCACCCGTGCGTCGCGCCGAGGCGGGCGCCTGGCATGCGCCTCACTGTACCGGCGTGAGTGAGCCCGACGGATGCGCCACCGTGCGGGGACGCGCTTCGGCGCGCTCGACCCCGGACTCCGCGTCGGCGTCCGCGTTGGTACGGTGGCCTCGGAGGCAGAGCCCGGACCTGCCCGCCGGTGCCGGCGCGCGGGGCCCGTCGAGACAAGGAAGGTCCCCCATGCTCGACGATGCAGTGCGCCGCGCGCAGGGCAGACTGCGCCGACGCCCGATCCCCGCCTCCTCCACCCGCCGCGTGATGCTGGTGCACCACAGCGGCACCGCGGACGCCGCGAACACGCGCGAGCTCGCCACGGAGTTGCGCCGCCTTCGCCACCAGGTGTTCGGCCTGGATGTGCGACGCCACCCCGACCTCCTCGTGACCCTCGACGACGCCGGTCCTGTCCTTGATCTCAGTGGTGTCAGTACTGCGTTGGAGCGATTTCGCCCGCACGTGATCCTGGTGGACCACCCCAGCTGGCGGCTGCACCCTCAGACGGTGCGACGGTGCCGTGACGAGGGGATCCACGTCATCCAGCGCGCCGAGTCCGCGGAGTCCGGTGACAAAGCCGGATGGTGGCGCACCGTCAGTCGCGGGGAGCTCTTGAGCAGTCCCACGGCGTGGCATTCACCGGCGCTCGTGGCGGGCTACCCGTCCGGCGACGGCGAGCGCGGCGGCGGAGAGCCAGCCGGCCCGGCCGAGCGGGTGGATCGCCTCGCGGAGGGTGCTCTGCTCGAGGACGTTCTCGCGGAGAAGATCGCTGCCCTGCCGCCCGTGCACGAGGCCGTCGCCAGCCGGGCGGGCGCCCTGGTCATTTCCGGCTACTACGGCGCCGGCAATCGTGGCGATGAACTGTTGTTGGCGACCTTGGTGGAGAAATGGCAGCGGTCGCAGAGTCCGTGGCAGGTGATCGTGGGAGCATCGAAGCCCGCGGTCGTCGAACGCCAGCACGGTGTTCAGGCGTTCGCCCGCCCCGATCTGGCGGCCGCGGAGCAGACGGCTGCCCACACCGCCGCCCTGCTCCTGGGTCCCGGCGGGCACTGGCACGACCATTCGATTCATCTGGCCCCCGGCACGCGTGGCATGGTCAACGGGGCCCGCGTGTCCCCCGGACACATGGCGCAACTTCCCCTGCTCGTCTCGGCCTATGGCGGCCAGGTCCACGTGGTCGGCATGGGCGTGGGTCCCTTGGACGACCCGGCCGCGAGGGCCGCAGTGCGGCTGACCGGTCAGGTGGCGGCACGTGTCACCGTGCGTGATGCCGCATCGCTGGCCCTCCTCGAGGGGGTGAGTGAGCACTGGTCGGCGCCCGTGCAGGTCGTGCCTGACCTGGTGTTCGGCCTTCCGCTGCCCACGCCCCGCAGCACGGCGGAACGTGACGAGGGCACAGCACCCGTCATGGTGGTCAATCTGCGCCCGTGGCACGACGACTCCGCGGATCGCGCCGCCCTCATCGACGCCCTCGTCACCGCGGCGCAGCAGCACGGACTGCGCATCGTGGGGGTGCCGTTCCAGCACTCCGACGTCGCACCGCTGACTGACCTGGCCGACGTCGCGCGCGATCGCGTCGAGATGGAGATCCTCGATCCCGATCTGGACCTCCAGGATCTCGCGCAGGTGCTGAGCGACGCGCACGTCATGGTCGCGATGCGGCTGCATGCCAGCCTGCTGCGCCACCGCCTGCGCGGGCGCGTTGTGGGCCTGTCCTACGATCCCAAGGTGCGTGCGCACTTCGAGGAACTCGGCTGCGCCGACGACGTCGTAGACCTCGACGGCGACCCGAACACGGTGAGTGCGCTGCTGAAGGAGCACATCAGCGCCCCGGAGCTTCCCGCGCGCGTGGTGGAGCGGATCGCTCAGGCCGAGCAGGCTGCCGAGGCGTACCTGGACGATCTGTTCGCACGGATCAACGCCGCACCCGATCGGCCGCTGGACCCCGCGTGGGTGTTCCACACCGGTCAGACTCCCACGCCCACAGCTCCCGCGCCGAGCGCTCCCACCGCGCCCGTCACGGCTCCGGCGTCCGCGGTGGCCGCACCGGAGCACGGCGGCACAGCGAGTGCTGTGGCCTCCGGCCCGCAGCGCGTGGCGCAACGCGCCCGGCGGGCCGTGGCCTGGCGGTGGAAGCGCTGGCAAGGCCGCCGGCGTCGTACGGCGGGCTAGGAACGAGAAGTCAGGAGCGCTGGCGCCGCTGCGTCCACTGCCCGCGCGTGTCGATGACACGCTGGGTGCCCAGAGCACCGCGCAGCGGGGCGAAGGCCGTGTGGTCCACCAGCAACGCGATGACGTCCGCCTGCTCCACCGCGGTCTCGGCGGCAACGAGGCGCACGTTGGGGTGCTGGGCCAGAGCTGGCGGCAAGTCCTGCACGTGCGGCTCGGCGACGAGGACCTCCGAGGCGGCGAACTGCTCGGCGAGCGCCACCGCAATGTTCAGGGCCGGCGACTCCCGCAGGTCGTCGATGTCGGGCTTGAAGGCGAGACCCAAGACGGCCACCCGCGGTGTCCTGCCGGTCTCCTGCTGCACATCGAACGCGGCGATCTTGACCTGATCGATCACCCACTGTGGCTTGGCATCGTTGATCTCACGGGCAGCACGGATCAGACGTGCGGCGGAGGGGGCCGCGTCCACAATGAACCACGGGTCCACCGCAATGCAGTGCCCGCCCACCCCGGGGCCGGGCTGAAGAATGTTGACGCGCGGGTGGCGATTCGCCAGTGCGATCAGCTCCCACACGTCGATGTCGAGCTCGGCGCAGATCACGGAGAGCTCGTTCGCGAACGCGATGTTGACATCGCGGAAGGCGTTCTCCGTGAGCTTGGCCATCTCCGCGGTGCGCGTGTCCGTGAGAAGAATGTCTCCGCGGCAGAACACGCGGTACAGGTCCTCGGCGCGGCGCGCGGCCTGCACCGTGGATCCGCCGATGATCCGGTCATTCTCGACCAGTTCCACCATGACCTTGCCGGGCAGAACGCGTTCGGGACAGTGCGCCACATCGAGGCCCGCCTGACGCAGCTCGGGGCGCATCTGAAAGATCACCTCGGCCATGTGCTCGGTGGCCCCCGGCGGCGAGGTCGACTCCAGAATGACGAGTTCTCCACCGTGCAGTCGTGGCGCGATGGCCCGGGCGGCGGACTCGATGTAGGACAGGTCGGGTGCATGACCATCGCGGAACGGGGTCGGGACCGCGACGATGTACGCGTCCGCCTCAGGGGTCTCGGTCGAGGCCGTCAGCGCGCCACGCGCAACGGCGCGTGCGACGTACTCCCCCAGGTCGGGCTCCACGAACGGGACACGTCCCGCCGAGACGGCCTCGACGGTGCGGGCCGACACGTCCACGCCGTACACCCGCTTGTCGTTCTCTGCGAAGATGGCAGCCGTCGGGAGGCCGATGTAGCCCAGGCCGATCACGGCCACGGTGGAGATGTCAGTCACGCAGAAGACCTTTCGGGTCATGGGGGTCGTGCTCGGTCTGGCGCGGCGCTCGACGGCGTCGCGGGCGAAGATTGCTCGCCAGTATAGTTCGGTGGCTTTTCTGCTCCCCTCGTGCGGAGCCGACCACGCATGCAGCGCAGTCGCTAGGCGCCGGACTGCCCTAGCACCAGCTCACGCCACTGCGGGGCCAGCGTTGCTGTGGAAAAGCGCTGCGCTGCGATTCGACTGCGTGCCTGGAGGTCGACCATCTCGGACGCGGGTCCGGTGGCCGCGCGGTGGATGCGATCGATCGCCGCCTGCGTCGAGGTCACCACGAACTCGTCACCGAAGATGTCTCTGGCCCCGGGCCGGTCCCAGATCAGGGGCACGGCACCGGAGACCATGCCCTCGGCGGGTGCGAGGTGGAAGCTCTCCGTCGAGGACGGTGAGAGCACCCACCCGATCTTCGTCAGCCACGAGCCCATGTCCGCTCCGAACGGTTCGAAGGCCACGGCATCGCGCAGGACAGACTGGCCGAGCCGGGCGAACTGGTCGAGATACGCCTCCCGTTGGTAGGGCTTGCGCCACTCGTGGGGGTATTCCCATGGCATGCGTCCGCGCACATGCAGCGTGAAGCGTTCGTCGCGCTCCCGCAGGCCCTCCACCAGCTGCAGCGCTCGGTCCCACCGTTTGCGCAGCGGCACGATGCCCACGATGCCAAGCCGGAACTCGCGCCCCGGCAGTCCGGGCCGGTCGAGATCGTTGACGTCGACCGCGTTGGGGATGACGACCACGCGGTCCGCCTC
>JAUNTT010000090.1 GCA_030538555.1 Micrococcus sp. | reverse complement strand
GTCGCGATCAGATAGGGATTGACGCCCGCAGGCAGCGACGCGGCCGTGACGACGCCGCCGAGGGCCAGGCGCAGCGTCCAGCGGTTGGGAAGACGGTGCTCGCGGAGATCCGTGACCACCAGCACCGCACAGCAGAGCACGGCCCAGGCGTGGCCCAGCAGCCATAGGGTGAGACCTACCCCGCCGACCCACGGCGCATCCGGCAGGCCGTCCGCCGCTGTCTGCTCCACGACATCCGCCATGGTCCGAGCTGTCGTCATCAGCACAGTATCCCCCTGTGTTCCCGCCTGTCCTCGCCGTTTCTGCGAGGTTGGGGCCACTCTAGAACGTCCGGCGGCAGGGGTGGGGGAAGTACCCACAACGGGCGGTTGCACAAAATTGAAACGCCCAGTACAGTAAATCCCACTGGACGCCGAGAGGTGTGTAGTGAGAAGATGAAGACTCCATGGCCCGATCCCGTTTCTCGGGGCCATGGTCGGCGGGCTTCCTCGGTCCCACATCCCCCCTCCACGGGGCCGAGCACCCCCGCCCTGGGGCCGCTACTTCGGTAGCGGCCCCATTTTCTTTGCCCCCGTTGAGGTGGGGCCACCACCCTGCCCGCGGACGACTCCTCCTCCACAGCCCCGCATTGCCAGGCCCATCCAAGGCGAGGCTGGTAGGACTGTGCCATGGCGTTCTTCTCCTCTCGCTCCCCGGGGCCTCTTCTCCCGAATGACCCCGTGCCACAGCCGCCGCATGATCCGGCACCCCGTGCCACGCTGTCCGAGTTGCTCGGCGCGCAGTTCCTGCGCTGGTTCGCCCCCACGGCCGCACTCCTGATCCTCATGGTGGCCGGTGGCGTCGTCGGGCTGGTGGGTGGCCGCGGACTGATCGGCGGTCTCGGTCTCATCCCGCGCCAGCTCGGTGGACTCGATGGTGTCCTTTTCTCGCCGCTGCTGCATGGCTCGTGGGCGCACCTGATCGGCAACGCGAGCGCCCTGCTCGTGCTCTCCCCCGTGGCCGCCGTCATCTCGCGACGCCCGGTCCTGTTGCTCGCCGGTGCCTGGCTGGGCTCCGGGCTGCTCAACTGGGTGATCGGCACACCGGGTGTGCATATCGGCGCCTCCGGGATCGTCTACGCGCTGACCACGTTCCTCCTGGTTTACGGCATCGCCGCCCGGCGCTGGATCGCCGCCATCATCGCCCTCGCGGTCGCCGTGCCACTGCTGGGTGGCACGCTGATCGGACTCATCCCCGCCGCCGGACTGTCCTGGACCGGACACCTCTCCGGCGCCGTCGTCGGGGTGCTGCTGGCCCTGATCTGGGGGCGCGCAGACCGCCGCGAGCGGGCCCGCCGTCGCGCACTGCGCTGACCCGCTGTCTCGGGTCCCCGAGTGTGGGTCAGGCGCCGAAGCGGCGCTGGCGTGAGGCGTAGTCGCGCAGTGCGCGCAGGAAGTCCACCCGGCGGAAGTCCGGCCACAGCACCTCGCTGAAGTGGAACTCGGAGTACGCGGACTGCCACATGAGGAAACCGGAGAGCCGCTGCTCGCCGGAGGTGCGGATGACGAGATCCGGATCCGGCTGGCCGCGCGTATAGAGGCGGTCGGAGATCTGGGCGTCGCTGAGGCCCTCGGCCACCTCGCGGAGATCGCGACCCTCCCGCTCGGCCTCAAGCAGCAGCTCGCGCACCGCGTTGACAATCTCCCGGCGCCCGCCGTAGCCCACCGCCACGTTGATGTGCACGCCCGCGTTGTCCGCCGTCTCCCGTGCCGTGTCCTCGAGGCAGGCGGCGAGCCGCGGGGGCAGCAGGCTCACATCGCCCACGGGCTGGATCCGCGCCGGAGCCCGGCCCTCCACCGGCGCGGCGAGGCGCTCCACGGTGGTCTGGATGATCTCAAGCAACGGCGCGAGCTCCTCGGCCGGGCGAGAGAGATTGTCCGTGGAGAGCATGTACAGGGTGACCACCCGGATGCCCAGCTCATCGCACCATCCGATGAACTCGAGGATCCGATCCGCGCCGGCCTGGTGGCCTTCCTGCGTGGTCGCACCGAAGGCGCGGGCCCAGCGGCGATTCCCATCCACCATGGCGCCCACGTGCCGGGGCAGGCGCTGCGGATCCAGGCTGCGGGCCAGGCGCCGCTCGTAGAGCCGGTAGATCACCTCGGGCTGGCGCATCCGGCCATCACCGTCCCTTCGCAGCTGACATGGCGGCCACCACCTCGCCGGTGACAAGCACCGATGAGGAAGAGAGCACTCTCACTCCATTATCCTTGTTACTCGCCGGTAATACTGTGCCAGGATGGACGCATGACCTTGACGACCCCGCCGCGCTCCACCCGCCAGCCGTGGCGCCTCGAGCGCATCACGGACCCGTTCAACCCGGATTTCAAGCCGCGGCTGCGCGGCTGGCTGCACGCCGGCATGACGCCGCTGGTGCTGGCCGCCGGGATTGTGCTCATCGCCCTGGCCCCCACCGCCACATTGCGCTGGGCCAGCGCCGTCTACGCCGTCACCGGGCTGCTGCTCTTCGCGGTCTCGGCGACCTATCACCTGGTGCAGTGGCACCCGCGCGTGGCGCGCGTGCTCAAGCGCCTGGACCACACCAACATCATGCTGGTCATCGCAGGCACCTATACCCCGCTGTCCCTGGCGCTGCTGCCCCGGGCTGAGGGCATCACCCTGCTCAGTCTGGTCTGGGCCGGAGCGCTGGGCGGCGTGGCCTTCCGCCTGGTCTGGACAGACGCCCCGCGCTGGCTCTACACCCCGGTCTACATGGTCCTCGGCCTCGCGGCGGTGCTGTACCTGCCCTCGTTTTTCGCAGCATCCGTGCCCGCGGCGGTGCTGATCTGCGCGGGCGGTGCTGCCTACATCACCGGCGCGGTCTTCTACGCGGCCAAAGCACCGCAGCTCAGCCGCGAATGGTTCGGCTTCCACGAGCTCTTCCACGCCTTCACCGTGGGCGGCTTCGTGTGCCACGGCGTGGCAATCTTCCTCGCCGTGCTGGGCTGACGCTCAGCGCCCGGTGTCCGGCTCCTGCGGCTCGGGCGTCGGCTCATTCAGGTAGCCGGGGTAGGTGCGCTGGAGCCGTTCGAGGCGGTCGAGGGAGTCGGCGTCGAGGTTCTCCCCGGTTGCCCGTTGCTCCTCGGTGAGGTGCTGCTGATTGCGCTCCACGAGCATGGCCTCGGCCTCCGGCGAGCGCTGCTGCACCCGGCGCACGGAGCGGACCATCATGCGGATCACCAGGATGGCCATGGCCACCATGAACGCGGTGGCCAGGAACCCGACGATGCCCGGGGTGATGTCCGCCTCGGCCAGACCCGGACGCAGGGTGGGTTCGGGCACGGCGGGGCCGATGTCCTCACGCGTGGCGAGCAGGGTCAGGGAGGTCAGCAGGGAGGGGATCACGATGCCCAAGTCTACCGGGGCACCCTTAGCGCAGGCCCTGGAACAGGTCGTACTCGGGGAGGCTGACCTCCACGCGAGAGTCGATCAGCACGTAGTCCTCCCACGGCCACGTCTGACGCAGCAGCTCATTGGGGGTGGCGAAGAAGAAGCCGTGCGGATCCACCTGGGTGGCGTGGGCGCGCAACGCGGCATCGCGGCGCTCGAGGTGATCGCCCACCGGGATCTGCGTGGTCACCTCGTGGCGCGGGATGTACCACGGCGGGGCACCCTCCGGGTCTGGGACGTCCTCACCGGCCGCCTGCCGCTCGCGGGCCTCGCGCAGGGCCTCCATGGTGGCGAACATCGCCACGCGCTCGGCCAGCGGGGAGTCCTGACCGGAGGAGAGGTAGTGCTGGTGCAGCGTCTGGAACTTCTCCGGGTTGAAGGCGCGGTCGTAGTAGAGCTTGGACACCTCCCAGGCCTCACCGGCCTCCGGGTACTGATCGGCCAGCCCGGCGGCCCGATAGGCCTCCACGGTGATGCGGTGGGCCATGATGTGATCCGGATGCGGGTAGCCGCCCACCTCGTCATAGGAGATCAGGACGTGAGGCCGGAAGCGGCGGATCAGCGAGACCAGCGGCAGGGCGGCCGTCTGCAGATCCAGCGTGGCGAAGCTGTGCGGGGGCAGCGCCGGGGTGGGGTCGCCCTCCGGCAGACCGGAGTCCAGGAAGCCCAGCCATTCATGATCAACGCCGAGGGCGTCCCGGGCCTCAGCCATCTCCCGGCGGCGCACCGCGGTGATGTCTCGGTCGCAGGCCACCGCGTCCTCGTAGTGCGGATTCAGCAGGCTGCCGGCTTCACCGCCGGTGCAGGTCACCACCATGACCTCGGCCCCGGCATCCTCATAGGCCGCCATCATCGCGGCACCCTTCGAGGACTCGTCATCCGGGTGCGCGTGCACGGCCATCAGCCGCAGCCCATGCGAGCGCGGCACGCCGTCGGACGGGTGCCCCGGGACGTCGTCGGAGGCGCTGCGCCGCTGGGTCTCGCCCACGGGAATCCCGGAGGCCGAGGACGCCGCCGCCTCCCCCGCATCACGGGAATCGCTGGGGCCGTGTCCGGAGGAGCTGTGCTCGTGAGGGGTCAAGGGTCACTTCCTTCGCCCGACGACGGCGCGGGACTCGCGCTGCCGTGCGGCGGTAGTCTGATGGACGATGGTCTCTTCCACGTCCGCGCAGCCCGTTGCCAGTGAGCACACGCCGCCTGCCAGCCTAGCCAACCGCTACGGAGCGCCTCAACGCCGCGAGCCCGGAACCCGCGCCCGCACGGGGCGCTGGATCGCCGTGGCCGCCCTGGCGCTGGCCATCGTGGTCACCGGCTGGTTTGCCCTGTCCAACGCCGCCGGGCGCATCGACTACAAGGACGTCGGCTACACGATCCACAGCGATTCCCAGGCCCAGGTGAGATTCCAGGTCTCCGCCCCGGCCGAGACGCCCGTGGAATGCGATGTCCTCGTCCTCGACGCGCAGGCCGCCCCCGTCGGCTTCACCACCGTCCGCCTCGACGGGCTGGCCACCGAGGACCGCAGCTCGCCGGCCGATGACACGTGGTACTACACCGTGGACGTGCGCACCGTGGCGCGCGGGGTGTCCGGCGTCGTGGAGACGTGCCGGCGCGTGGACGCCTGAGTCAGAACGACGACGACGCCGGCGGCCCCGGGCTGTTCGCTCAGGGCCGCACCGTGCGCATTGGTGTGGCACAGGACACCAGGTACGCTGGTCAGCAGTCAATTGCGCCCCGTCGTCGGCTCTAGGGTGACCACACAGGTCACCGAGCACCGCGGCGGGGCTGCTCACATGTCCGGCACCCTCCCGCGGTGCCCGCATCACTCGCAAGGAAGGAAGTCAGCATGACCACGAACTCTGCCGACGCCCCGTGGCTGACCCAGGAGGCTTACGATCGCCTCTCGAAGGAGCTGGAGCACATCTCTGGTCCCGGCCGCCAGGAGATCGTCGACCGCATTGAGGCCGCCCGCGAGGAGGGCGACCTCAAGGAGAACGGCGGCTACCACGCTGCCCGCGAGGAGCAGTCCAAGAACGAGGGCCGCATCGCCGAGCTCAAGCACCTGCTGGAGACCGCCCGCGTGGGCGAGGCTCCCGCCAATGACGGCCTCGTGCACCCCGGCACCCTGGTGACCGCCACCGTGGCCGGCGACTCCATGACCTTCCTGTTCGGCAACCGCGAGATCGCCGCCGACGATGAGGACCTCGAGGTCTTCTCCGAGCGCTCCCCGCTGGGTGAGGCCATCAACGAGAAGAAGGTGGGAGACAAGGTGTCCTACACCGCTCCCAACGGCAAGGACATCGCGGTGGAGATCACCGACGTCAAGCCCTACAACGGCTGATCCTGCCCCTGCGTGCACCGGCCCCCGCCGCTCGCGCTACCCCGGACTGGTGTGTCCGCGGTGGTGAGGGCGGCGGGGGCCGTTCGCATTCCCCGCCCTGAGGCACCACTGCTAGGTTGAAGTCATGCTGACCGTTGAGAAGATGCACCTGCTGTTGACGCGCGCTGACGGCTCCTCCGAGTCCCCCTCCGCCCAGGGATCGGCGCTCACGGCGGCGCTGCTGCTGGACCTGCGCGAGGCCGGGATGATTCGCATCGAGGACGGCGTGGCCCCCGAAGACGCTCGCGTCCTCGTCATCCGCGGAGGCGCCACCACGCATCCCCTCCTCGACGCCGTGCTGGGCCAGCTGGACTCCGCGGCCGGCTCGTCCCTCGACTCGATGGTCGCCTCGGCCACCCCCGATGCGCTGGCCGCCACCCGCGAACACCTGACCCGGCGTGGTGTGCTGGTGGCGGAAAAGTCCCTGTTCTCCACCACCTACCGCCCGGCCTCCGCCACGGCCCGCAACGAGCTGCGCGAGGACCTCACCGCCGTCTACCGCGGCGAGCGCGAAGCGACCGGCGCGGACCTGCTGTTGCTGGGCACACTGAATGTGCTCAACCTCGCCCGCACCCTGCTGCCGGAGGCCGCCCGCGGCGAGGAGCGCCGCGAGACCGGCCGGGCCCTGTCCCGTCTGACCGGCGGGGATCTGTTCGTGGGTGCCGTGAGCCGCGCGGTGTGCGGGCTGTCCGGGACCCTGGCCGCGGCCGCCCTGCCCTCCGCGGCCGATGCCCAGGAGCAGGAGCGCGAGCGCGCCGCCGAGGTAGAGATGGCCCCCGACGCCCACTCGGAGCTCGACGCCGCCGGCACCTACTCCGATGGCGAGCGCCCCCGCACCGGATCCACTGCGTCCTGGGCGAACCAGGGTGAGCGGCTGCAGGCCCGCGAGCGGGCCGAGCTGCGCGATCTGCGCTCCCCCGCCCGCGAGGTGCAGGACGCCGCACGCCGCAACAGCTGACGCGGGGCGACGCCGTCGGGAAGACGGCTCAGTAGAGGCGCTCGGGCTCGTAGCCGGAGGCCTCGAGCGCGCGGATGACCTCTTCAGAATGTTCGTGGCCGCGAGTCTCCATGTCCAACACGATGTAGACGCCGCTGAGCGTGAGCTCCGGGCCGATGCGCGTGTGATCCACGCGCACCACGTTGGCCTCGGCGCGCGCGATGATCTCGGAGATCGTGGCGAGCTCTCCCGGACGGTCCCGCAGCGGGATGCGCACACCCAGGTACCGCCCAGAGGTGGCCAGACCGGTCTGGATGGACTTGAGCATCAGCATGGGGTCGATGTTGCCGCCGGAGAGCACCACCGCGGTGGTCCCCAGATCGAAGCCCAGCTCCTGGACCCGCCCGGAGAGTAGCCCCGCCACGCCCACCGCGCCGGCGGGCTCCACCACCAGCTTGGAACGCTCCATGAGGTGCACGATGGCCCCGGCGATCTCGTCCTCGGAGACCGTGACGACGCCGTCGACCAGATCGCGAATGATCGTGAAGGGCACGGCCCCCGGGCGGCCCACGGCGATGCCGTCGGCGATGGTGGACACCGTCTTCAGCGCCGTGACCTCGCCGGCTTGAAGCGAGCCCACATACGCGGCGGCCTCGGCGGCCTGCACACCGATGATGCGCACCTCTCGCCCGGCCTGACGGGCGCGCTCCTTCATGGCGACGGCGGCGCCGGCCAGCAGCCCGCCGCCCCCAATGCCCATGATGACGGTGTCCACGTGGGGCAGCTGCTCCCACAGCTCGAGTCCCAGGGTGCCCTGGCCGGCCACGATGCTGGGGTGATCGAAGGGGTGGATGAATACCGCTCCGGTCTCCTCGGCGTAGCGGGCGGCCTCGGCGAGCGCCTCGTCCACGGTGGTGCCGTGCAGCACCACCTCGGCACCGTGGTCCTTCGTGGCCTGCAGCTTGGGCAGGGCCACGCCCCGGGGCATGACGATGCGTGCGTTGATGCCCAGGGTGGCGGCGGCCAGGGCCACACCCTGGGCGTGATTGCCGGCCGAGGCCGCGACGACGCCGCGGGCCTTCTCCTGCTCCGTCAGCTCCGCCATGCGGACGTAGGCGCCGCGCACCTTGAAGGACCCGGCGCGCTGGAGGTTCTCGCACTTGTAATAGACGTCCTCCCCCACCTGGCGGCCCAGCGCGCGGGCGTGCAGCAGCGGGGTGTTCAGGGCGGCCTCGCCGAGGACCTCGCGAGCGGTCTCGATGGCGGCGAGGTCCACGGGCAAGGACTCGGCGGGCACGCTCGACTCGCCCGGGGTGGAGACAGCCACGGCGCTGCGCTTCCAGCGGGGCAGCTTTTCCGGGCGCGGACGGGGACGGGCGATGCTCATGCAGAGTCCTTGGGCAGTGACGTGTTAGTGGGCTCATCCCGGCGCTGGGGACGATTGCCGTGCTCGGAGGCGTCCGGGTGATCGGCCGGACCCTCGATGGGGCCGTGCGGCTGGGGATCCATGCCGGCATCAGCCGCGGCGTGCAGGGCTGCCGGGTGCGCGGAGGCGTCCTCGACGGCCACGGCCGGTCCGGCGCCGACCGCGGTGCGGTCCCGGATGAACGCTTCCACCGCCCCGGGCGCATGAGACCCCGTGGGTCCCGTGTCTGCGGGGTCCTCCTCGTCTTGGCGCTGCCATTCCTTGAGCCCGCGCACGAACGCGTTCACGAAGGCCAAGATGGGGACGATGAAAATGGCGCCGACGAGGCCCCACACGGCCGAGCCACCGGCCACCGCGAGGAACACGGCCAGGGGGTGCAGGGAGACGGCTTTGCCCATGACCACGGGCTGCAGCACGTTGGACTCCAGCTGCTGGACGAGCAGCACGACGCCGAGCATCAGCAGCGCGTTGACCCAGCCATTGGCCAGCAGGGCGAGCAGCACGGCAAGCGCACCCGTGAGGGTGGCGCCGACCATCGGGATGAAGGCGGCGAGGAACACGAGCACGCCCAGCGGGAAGGCCAGCGGCACGCCCAGCAGGAAGGCGCCGAGGCCGATGCCGACGGCGTCCACGAAGGCCACGAAGATCTGCACGCGCACGTACTGACCCAGCGCCCGCCACCCGAAGGCACCGGCGTGGTCCATCGCCTCGCGGTGCGCCGTGGGCACGAAGAGGAGAACGAAGCGCCAGATGCGGCCGCCGTCGTACAGGAAGAAAATCAGGGCGAACAGGGCGAGGAAGAGACCCACGCCGAGGTTCGTGGCCGTGGAGCCGAAGGAGATCGCACCGTCCAGGAGGGTGGAGGAGTTGTTGCGCAGCGTGTCGACGATCCCGTCGAAGCTCAGGGCCGAGCTGGCCCAGGCCGTGCTGAAGCCCATGTCCTCGATCCAGGCCAGCGCGTTGTTGTAGACCTCCACGAGCTGCTCGGACAGGCTGGCGAAGCCGGTGACCAGAGCCTGCCCGGTGAAGTACAGCAACCCCACCACGAGGCCCACGAGGAAGAGCACGCACAGCAGCGAGGCGACGATGCCCGGGATCTTGATTTTGCGCATCCCGTTGAAGAGCGGGGCGAGCAGCGTAGCCAGCAGGGCGGCGACGAGCAGCGGGATGACCAGCAGAGAGATGTGACTGAGCAGCCACCACGCCACGCCGAGCATGATGATGACCAGCACGATCCGCCAGGCCCAGGCGGCCGCGACCGTCAGCCCATAGGGAACGTCACGTTCCACCCGTATGTCCGTGGTTGTGGTCCCGCTGCCACCACTCATCGGTGCCTTCTCCTTGCTTGTCGGTTCGTTGTGTATGCGTGTGCCGGCGGCGCGGTCCGGTGTGCGGGACCGCGGCCAGAGACGCAAGCGCCCCGGCCCAGTATGACGGGGCCGGGGCGCTGAGGGGAATCGAGGCGCTACGGGCTCAGTCGTTGCCGCGCAGAATCGCGATGATGCGCAGGATCTCG
>JAUNTT010000089.1 GCA_030538555.1 Micrococcus sp. | reverse complement strand
GACATCGACTCGATCTCGATGATGACCATCGTGGTCAACGCCGAGGAGAAGTTCGACGTGAAGATCCCGGACGAGGAGGTTAAGAACCTCAAGACCGTCCAGGACGCCGTCGACTACATCCACGACGCCCAGGCCTGATGCCTGCTCGCCGGCGTCACCACGACGCCGGCCCCGCCGCGCCCGGTGGGCCGTGCGCCTGAGGCGCACCCCACCGGGTGGCAGCGAGACCTCCACCTTCCCGTTCCCCACGGGGACGCCTTCCAAGGACTGAAGAGAGATATGACGCGTACCGCAGTGATCACCGGCCTCGGGGCCACCACCCCGATCGGCGGCGATGTGCCCACATTCTGGGCCAACGCCCTGAAAGGCACCTCCGGCGCCCGTCCCCTCGAGCAGGACTGGGTGGACGAGCTGGAGATCCCCGTGAAGTTCGCCGCGCAGCTGGCCACGCCCACCTCGGAGGTGCTGAGCAAGGTCGAGTGCAAGCGCCAGGACCCCTCGATGCAGATGGCCACCGTGGCTGCTCGCGAGGCGTGGGCCGACGCCGGCCTGGCCGAGGGCGCGGAGATCGACCACGACCGCTTCTCGATCGCCTTCGGCACCGGCATCGGCGGTGTGTGGACCCTGCTCGACGGGCAGGAGACCCTCGAGGAGCGCGGACCGCGGCGCGTCATGCCCATGACCGTGCCCATGCTCATGCCCAACGGCGCCGCCGGCGCCCTCAGCCTCGAGTTCGGCGCCCGCGGCGGCGCCCGCACCGTGGTCTCGGCGTGTGCCTCCGGCACCGAGGCTCTGCAGACTGCGCTGCAGCTGATCCGTTCCGGGCATTCGGACATCGTGATGTGCGGCGCCACGGAGGCCGCCATCCATCCTCTGCCCATCGCCGCCTTCTGCGCGATGCAGGCTATGTCCAAGCGCAATGATGATCCCCAGGCCGCGTCCCGCCCCTACGACGTGGACCGCGATGGCTTCGTCATCGGTGAAGGAGCCGGGGTCATCATCGTCGAGTCTGAGGAGCACGCCCTGGCGCGCGGCGCGCGCATTTACGCCGAACTCGCCGGCGCAGGCGTCACCTCCGACTCCCACCACATCACCGCTCCCGAGCCGCAGGGCCTGGGCGCGACCCGCGCGATGCGTGCTGCCCTTGAGGACGCTGGCATCGCTGCCGAGCAGGTCTGCCACGTCAACGCCCACGCCACCTCGACGCCGGTGGGCGACAAGCCCGAGTACCTGGCCATGCGGGCCGTGTTCGGCGACCACCTGGACAACGTCCTGGTCTCAGCGACCAAGTCCCAGACCGGGCACCTCTTGGGCGCCTCGGGTGCGATCGAGTCGGTCCTCTCCGTGCTCGCCGTGCACCATGGCAAGGCCCCGGTCACGATCAACCTGGACCAGCAGGATCCCGAGATCCCGCTCAATGTGGTCACGGGTACCCCCGCCGATCTCCCTGAGGGCGAGCGCGTGGCCGTCAAGAACTCCTTTGGCTTCGGCGGGCACAACGCCGTCGCGGTGTTCCGCAGCCGCTGAGGCTGACGCGCCGACCCATAGTATTCAGATCCGTCCCGGTCCGTCGGACTCCCGCGGGAGTCCGTCAGAGCACCCCGTGTCTCGCGCGCCTCACGCGTGCGGCCACGGGGTGTTCTGCGTCTGGAGGGCGAGGATCCGGTCTCGGTCATCGGGCTGACGGCAGTTCTCAGCCACCTTGTTGCGTTGCCGGTGTCCGCAGCGCCGACACTCGTGGACCAGCTGGAAGCCCTTCTTGCCGGAGTAGTCCACGGCGACGGCGTCCATGATCCCGTGGCACGTGGACGCCCTGTCCCCGGGCGTCTCGTCCACGTGCAGGGAGCTGAGGCAGAACGGGCAGTGATTGCGGTAGCTGCCGTTGGTGAGCGCGACGACGCCGCGGCCGCACGCGGCGCAGTCAAAGGCGGTGTTCTCGGACGAGCGGGACATGTCCTTGATCCTCTCACTGACCTGTCGGGGACGACGACGGCGGCACCCCCCATCCGGTGTGGGTGCCGCCGTCGTCGTGAAGGGGATGGGCTCAGCCGACCTCGCGCAGCCAGCGCACGGGTGCGCCGTCGGCGGCCTGGCGGAAGGGCTCGAGCTCTTCGTCCCAGGCCTCGCCGAGGGCGAGGGAGAGCTCGTGGAAGACGGCCGTGGGGTCGCCTGCGCCCTGCTCGTAGGCGAAGCGGATGCGGTCCTCGGAGACCATGACGTTGCCAGTGACGTCCGTGGTGGCATGGAAGATCCCGAGTTCGGGGGTGTGGGACCACCGCGAGCCGTCGCAGCCGGCGGACGCCTGCTCGGTGACCTCATAGCGCAGCTGGGCCCAGCCGCGCAGGGCCGAGGCCACGGCGGCGCCGGAGCCCTGAGGGGCGGTCCACTGGATCTCCGCGCGGTAGTTTCCGGGCGCGACCGGCTGTGCAGACCAGCTGATCTGCACGTGGGTGCCCAGAGCAGAGCCCACGGCCCACTCGATATGCGGGCAGAGCGCTGCTGGGGCGGAGTGGATGTGCACCACTCCGCGGGTCGAGACGTGTGACATGGTTCCTCCGGATGCAGTGCGGTACGTCTTCCCCTACGACCACGCTGTGTCCTGCCGCCGAGCGACGTCGGCGCGCTGGAGGTGTCAATGCTCTTCTGTTGAATTGTGGTGACGCGAACCGGACTGGCGTCCGGGTGCACGTCGGGACCATTGTGCACCATCACCCGGGGCGGGGCAATGGAACGCGCTCAGGCGCGCGGGTGGGCGCGTTGGAATCCCTCGCGCAACCGGTCAATGGAGACGTGTGTATAGACCTGGGTGGTCCGCAGCGACGCATGGCCGAGGACCTCCTGCACGCTGCGCAGATCAGCACCCCCATCAAGGAGGTGCGTGGCCGCCGTGTGGCGCAGGGCGTGCGGTCCCCGCGCGGCGGTGTCGCCCAGAGCGGCCAACGCCTCATCCACCACCTGACGGATCTGACGCACCCCGAGGCGCCCTCCGCGCGCGCCCAGGAACAGGGCCGGAGGGCTGCTGGGCGTGGCCAGGGTCGTCCGCCCGTGACGCAGCCACGCAGTGAGGGCGGCGGCGGCGGGGGCACCGAAGGGCACGCTGCGCTGTTTGTCGCCCTTGCCGATCACGGCCGCGACGCGGCGGTCGAGGTCGAGGTCATCCACGTCGGCCCCGGAGGCCTCGGCCACGCGCATGCCGGTGGCGTAGAGCAGTTCCAGCAGCGCGTGGTCGCGCAACGCGAGGGCGCGGGCGTGAGGATCGGGCCCGCCGCCCGAGGGCGCTGCCGCGCGGCGGGCGGCCTCGGCCAAGAGGCGTTCTACCTGTTCGGCGTGCAGAACCGCGGGCAGGGTGCCGGCGGGTCGCGGTGCCGCCAGGCGCGTGGTGGGGTCGTGGGGGCGTAGGCCTTCGCGGCTCGCCCACGCCATGTATCGGCGCAGCGTGCTGGCACGGCGGGTCAGGGTGGCGCGCGCGGTCCTCGTCGCGGCCAGGTGGGCGAGCCAACCCCGCAGATCCTCGAGCTCGACCGCGTCCAGCACGCTCTCTGCTTCAGCACCGGCGTGGGTGGCCTGAATCCACCCGATGAGGTGGCGCAAGTCGCCGAGGTAGGCACGCACCGTGTTCTCGCTGCGATGGACCTCGTGGCGCAGGTGCTCCGCGAACGCCTCCAGACGCGCACCATCGGCTGCGCTGGGCGACGGGGTCGGCGGGTGCTTCATGCTCGCTACTGTGCCACGCGAGCCGCCTTGCGCCAGCCGGATTCGGTCTGCTGGGCGAGTCCCGCCCGTGCCAGCCGCTGCAGCGCGGCGGCCAACTGCGGCACCCCGACGCCAGCGCCGACCGCCAGGCGGTCCGTGGGCACGGCCCGACGCAGCGGCAAGGCGTCATGGACGAGGCGGTCGAGCTCGGGTAGATCATCGCCCGGCCTGGGTTGATCGCCGTGCTGGGCCGGGTGCTGGCCGTGGCTGGGCACCTGCTGGCTGCTCACGCCCGGCTGCTGGCCGTCCAGGAGCGGGTGCTGCCCGGTGGCCTCCGCGGAGGCGGCCCGCGGTGCGGGCGTCGCCGGGGTCCCGGTGAGCAGTGAGCGCACGGCGACGGCATCCGTGATGAGTTCGGTCGGGGTGTCGAGCAGCAGGCGATGACAGCCCGCGGAACTGGGTGAGGTGATCGGACCCGGCACCGCCCCGACGCTGCGGCCCAGGGCCAGGGCGTGATGCGCGGTGTTCTGCGCGCCGGATCTCCAGCGCGCCTCGACCACCAAGACGCCGATGCTCAAGGCCGCGATGAGCCGGTTGCGGTGCAGGAAGCGGTGGCGGGTGGGACTGGCGCCGGGTGCCATCTCCGAGAGCAGCAGTCCGCGGTCCATGACCTGCCGCAGCAGGGTCTCATGGCCGGCCGGGTAGAAGCGGTCCAGACCCCCGGCCAGCACGGCCAAGGTCGGCGGGGCGCCGGTGCCGTGGTGCAGGGCACTGCGATGAGCGAGTCCGTCGATGCCGTAGGCACCGCCGGAGACGATGCACGTCCCCTCGCGGGCCACCTCCCCCACGAGTTGGTCCACCACGCCCGCACCGTAGGGCGTCGACTCGCGGCTGCCGACGACCGCCAGCATCTGGGCCTGCTCCGGCAGCGCGGAGCCACCGCGGTACCAGAGCCCCACCGGTGTATTCAGGCCAAGATCGTTGAGGCTCGTCGGCCACGCCGGGTCCTCGGGGATGAGGAATCCTCCTCCGAGGCGGTGCATGCTCTGCAGATCGCGCAACGGGTCCAGGTGGGCTGCCCTCGGCGCCCAGCGGGCGCGACCGGCGTCGAAGCGTCGAGTCCAGCCGCGCAGACTGCCCAGGCTCCCCGCCAGTCGCACGACCTGCGCGTCGGTGAGGCTGTCCTGCCCGCAGAGCACGCGCACCCCGCGCACCGGGCCCAGCTCTCGGACCACGTGGAGGGCCGTCTCGTCACCGGGTTCGATGAGTCGACTCAGCGCCGCTCGCGCCATCCGGATCTCGTGCAGCTGCCTCATGCTGCCTCCTCCTTGTCCTGGCGCAGATGCAGCGCCACATCCAGGTCTTCGGCCGTGGGTGAGTCCCCGCCCCGCAGGTCGGCCACGGTCCAGGCCAGGCGCAGCACGCGGGCGTGGCCCCGTGCGCTGAGACTGCCCTGGGTCACGGCGCGATCCACGGTGGCCCGGGCGGCGGGGGCGACGGCGAACCGCGGCTGACGCAGCACGGCCGCGGGCACACGGGCATTGGTCACCGACGCCGACGACGTCACGCGCGCCGGCTCGGCGAGGCTGCCCCAGCGTTCGCGCTGGGCCGCTCGGGCCTGTTCCACGCGGGCGGCGACCTCGGCGGAGGACTCCCCGGCGGACGTCCCGGCCAGATGGGCACCGGTGACCGGGGGCACGGTGACCTGCAGGTCCACCCGGTCCAGCAGGGGCCCGGAGAGACGATCGGCGTAGCGCCGCCTCTGGAGCACCGTGCACCGGCACCGCGCCCCCTGCCCGTCGCCGAACCCACAGGGACACGGGTTGGCCGCCATGACCAGCTGGAACTGGGCCGGATAGCGCACCACCGAGCGCGCTCGGTGGATGACCACCACGCCGGACTCGAGAGGCTGGCGCAGGGATTCGAGGGTGGACCGAGAGAACTCAGGTGCCTCGTCGAGGAACAGCACCCCGCCGTGGGCCAGGGACACCGCCCCGGGCCGCGCCACGCCCGTCCCGCCACCGATCAGGGCCGCCATCGACGCCGAATGGTGTGGCGACTCCAGCGGCGGTGCGAGGTCGAGGGAGCTGGGGCCCGGTCCCTCACCCCGCAGCGAACGCAGCGCGGCCACCTCGAGCGCGGTGCGATCATCCAGTGGCGGGAGGATCCCGGGCAGGCGCTCGGCCAGCATGGTCTTGCCGGCTCCGGGCCGGCCCAGCAGGAGGAGATGATGACCCCCCGCGGCCGCCACCTCGAGTGCGTAGCGGGCTTCGAACTGACCAGCGACCTCGCAGAGATCGCCTGCCCGGTGCGGCACCGGTGTGCCTGTGCCCTCGCTCGTCGACGCGTCGCTGCCGGACACCACGGTGACGTCGTCGGGTGGCAGCGGTGCCACCGAAGCCACCGGGTCCGGCTGACCGCCGAAAGCCCGGATCACGTGGTGCAGATGCTGGAAGGAGCGCACGCGGGCACCCGGCACGAGCGCGGCCTGCCGGTGCGCCTGGGCCGCCACAACGATCTCGCGGTGCCCGGCGTCCACGGCCGCCATGACCATCGCCACCGTGTTCGCAGGACCGTGCAGCGTGCCGTCCAGGCCCAGCTCGGCCAGGAACACGGGGCCGTGGACGCCACTGACCCGCCCGTCCGCGGCGTAGGCGGCCAACACGATCGCGAGATCGTGCCCCGCACCGCGCTTGTGCACCCCGGCGGGCAGCAGGTTCACGGTCAAGTGCCGCCGCGTGAGCGGCAGGCCAGAATTGCGGGCAGCGGAGCGGATTCGGTCGCGGCTCTCCTGCAGGGCGGCGTCCGGCAGCCCCAGCAGGGTGAATCCGGGCAGCGTCTGGGCGATGTCGGCTTCGACCTCCACGACGGTGCCCTGCAGACCGGCCAGAGTGATGGAGCGGGTGCGTCCGATGCGGCTCATGGCCGGATGTCCTGGAGCAGGTCGAAGTGCACGCCGCCCGTCGGCGGCACCAGCACCGCGACGGCGTCGACGCGCCACGGGTCGCGATGCCGCGTCAGACTGGACTCGCGATGCCACTGGCCCATGAGCCGATGCAGCCGCCGCAGCTTGCGCGGCGTGATCGCCTCCATCGGATCGCCGTAACCCAGCCCCGAGCGGGTCTTGACCTCGACGGCGGCCCACCATCCGTCGATCTGCGCGACCAGGTCGAGTTCGCCCTCTGCACAGCGCCAATTGCGATCCACCACCACGTAGCCCCGGCTCTGCAACCATCGCCGCGCGGCGTCCTCGCCATAGCGGCCCAGTGCGGTGCGCGCCGTGCTGGGTGCGTGCAGGGCCTTCAGTTTGCTGTTCTCGGTCATCTCCAACCACCTCCGCTACCCAGCCTGGCGGGGGCGGAGCCCGCGGTGAGAAGGCGCGGGCGAAATGTGGAGGACGAGTTCGCGGTGCAGGAGCAGTCAGCTAGTGGCCGCAGTCAGCCCCCAGCCGCAATCAGCTAGTGACGGGGGCCCTCCAGCCCCGGACCACCCAGCGGTCCATCCGGGGGCAGAGAGAGCTCGGGGGCGCTCGGCAGCTCCTCGATGTTGACGTCCTTGAAGGTCAGCACACGGACGCGCTTGATGAAGCGCGCCTGCCGGTACACATCCCAGACCCATGCGTCATCCAGGGTCAGCTCGAAGAAGAGATCCGAGCCCTGGGCGTGCGGGGTGAGGGTCACGTCGTTGGCGAGGTAGAAGCGGCGCTCGGTCTCCACCACGTAGCGGAAGAGCTTCACCACATCGCGGTACTCGCGGTAGAGCAGCAGCTCGGCCTCGGACTCGAAGTCCTCCACGTCATCCGCGTTCACGGCGTCTCCTCGATCTCGAACTCCAACGTGCCCTGCGTCGCTGCAGACGCCGCGCCAGGGCGGGTGTCCACCGGCTGCGCGGCGGCCACGGCGGGGGCGGGCAGCCCCAGATTCCAGCTCCGCCGATGGTACTCGCTCGCACCCTCGCTCAGGATCGCCGCGCGATGCTGGGCCGATCCGTAGCCCTTGTTCCCAGCCCAGCCGAAGTGCGGGGCGTGCTCGTGCAGGCCGAGCATGACGTCGTCGCGGTGGACTTTCGCCGCGATCGAGGCCGCCGCCACCGTCGCCGCCTGGTCCTCGGCCTTGACCACCATGCGCGGGACCACCGGGGCCGGACCGCCGAGCCCCACGACGGCCGAATCACTGCGCCCGCGAGTGAGCCAGTCGTCCTTGCCGTCAAGGATCAGGCCCGCCGGCGCAGCACCGCACTGGCAGCACACGGACGCCCACGCACGGTGCCCGGCCAAGGACAGCGCCACAGACAGCCCGTGCTCGTCGATCTCCTGGGGTGAGGCGGCGCCGAGGCCCACGGCAAGCGCCCAGGCCTTAATCTCGGGCACGAGGCGGCGGCGTGCCGCGTCGGTCAGCGTCTTCGAGTCACGCATCGGCGGTGGGGTGAGGGTGGTGGGCAGGGCCAGGGCCACGGCCCCGACGACGACGGGCCCGGCCAGGGCGCCGCGGCCGACCTCGTCCATGCCGACGACGATGACCGGTGTCTCGTCGCTGCCGCCGAGCTCGCGCGCGATCGCGGATTCGAGGTGCACGCCGGCGACGATGCGGGGTCGCGGTGGCCGAGACGGGGCACGAGAGGGAGCGCGGGTGGCGCTACGGGAGACGCTACGAGAGGCGGTCATGGTGCCCTCGATCCAGCCGGGGCGGACTGGCGAGTGTCGCCGGTCTCGGGCTGCGGCACGGGGCCGAGGCGCTCGAGCGGCCACACAACAGCCCAGGCACGCCCGACGACGTCGTGAGCGCTGACGAAGCCCCCACCGGGGCCGTCTTGGTGGTCGCGCGAGTCGGCCGAGGCGGCGCGGTGGTCCCCGAGGACCCAGAGCTGACCAGGCGGGACCACCACGTCGAAGGAGGTTTCCGCGACCTCGTGGTCCCACAGGTAGGGCTCGTCCAGCTCGGTGCCGTTCACGCGCAGGGCAGCCTGGCCAGCCGTGTAGCTGATGCGGTCACCCGGCAAGCCGATCACGCGCTTGGCGAGGTGTGCCTCGCCGGACTCGGGCAACACGCCGAGCCCGCGTAGCGCGGTGAGCACGGGATGAGGCTGGGGCGTCGGGAGCCAGGCCTTCGTGTCGGCGAAGACCACCACGTCCCCGCGGCGCAGATCGTCCGGATCGCTCTGGACGCTGACGGCCACCCGGTCCCCCTCATGCAGGGTCGGCTCCATCGAGGTGGAGGGGATGATGAACACGCGCAGGAACCACGTGCTGATCACCCACGCCACCAGGAACACGGTCAGCACCGTGGCCAGTGCTGTCATCAGCAGCACCCGGTGCCGCCGCCACCCTGGACGGGCCACCGGCTCGACGTCGGTCGAGGGGCTCATGGCCGCGGCCCCGTCCCGGTCGGCGCTGGCGCGGTCTGTGCTGGCTCGGTGTCCTCCGCCTCGACGTCAGGGACGCCGCCGCGGCGACTGATCGGCCACACGATGTCCTCGGCGGTGCCGATCACCGTGTCCAGGCGGATCAGGCCGCCGCCGGGTGCCCCCAGCAGCGAGCGGGAGTCCCGCGAGTCCTCGCGGTGGTCTCCGAGCACCACCATGTGCCCCGCAGGCACCTCGAACTCGAAGGCGACCGAGCTGGCCGAATCCTCGGCGCTCACCTCACGGCCCAGATACGGTTCAGCCACGGGCTGCCCGTTGCGCTCGAGCGCACCGTTCTGCGTGCAGCAGCGCAGCGTGTCCCCACCCAGGGCCAGCACACGCTTGACGTAGACGTCCTGCCGCGCCGCGGCACCCCACCAGACCAGCGTCTCCTCGACCCCGCGCTCCAGCGCGGTCTGGGACCGGTACGGGGCCAGCGAGCCGCGCGCGTCGAACACGACGACGTCGCCCACCTCGACGCCGTCTCCCCCGGCCGCGTTGCGGTCCACACTGATGCGGTCACCAGGCAGCAGCGTGGGCTCCATCGAGCCGGAAGGAATCAGGTAGAGCTCGCCGATGACCGCGCGCAACACGGCGGCGGCCAGCACCGACACCGCCACGACCAGCCCGAGGCGCACCGCCCAGCGCCGGACGGGAGACGCTGCCTCGCGCGCAGTCGGAGCCGCGTCGTCGTGGACCACCGGGCCGGCG
>JAUNTT010000088.1 GCA_030538555.1 Micrococcus sp. | reverse complement strand
CGGCCCCGACCCGGCCCTGACACCGAGCGACATCGTGCAGCAGACCCTGTCAGCTCTCGATGTCGAGGAGTTGCTGCGGGGGCGCTATGGCGCGGCGACCTCCCTGAATGTCCGCCGCCTGCGGCAGGACCTGCTTGCTCAGGAACGCGCGGGCGGTGGCACCCGTGCCAGCGATGAGCTGCTGGTCAGCGCCGTGCTGGACCCGGAACTGACCGGCGTCGAGGCGGAACGGCACCACGGTCTGCAGCGGCTGCACCGCATGTTCACCGCGGGTCTGGCGGCCGCACGGGACCCGGGCGCGGATGCCGAGTCGGTCCTCTGGGCGCTCTGGTCGGCCGCCGAGCGTGCCCACGCGTGGCGCACCACCGCCCTGGGCGCCACCCAGCGTCCCGACGCAGCCCGGCAGGCCCGGCGCGCCGACGCCGATCTGGACGCCGTCGTCGCCCTCTTCGCCGCGGCTGAACGCTTTGTGGACCACTTCCCCGGAGCCAGCGCGAGCGCGTTCTCGGCCTACATGGAATCCCAGGACCTGCCCATGGACGCCCTGACGCGTTCCGGCGCCACCCGGGACGCCGTCCACGTACTCACCCCGGCCGCGGCCGCTGGTCGGGGGTTCCACGCGGTCCTCGTCACCGGTGTCCAGCACGGGGTCTGGCCGAACACCCAGCTGCGCGGGCAGCTCCTCGGCGCCACCGACCTCTCCGACCTGGTGCTGCGCGCTCACGATGCCCCCTGGCCCACCCCACGCCGCACCCGCCTGCAGGACGTCCGCATGGACGAGCTGCGATCGTTCTCCACCGCCCTCAGCCGCGCCCGGCAACGCCTGCGGGTGAGCGCCGTCGACGGCGGCGACGACCGGCCCTCCGAGTTCTTCGAGCTGCTCCAGCCACCGCGCGACGGCCAGGGTCAGTTCCTCCCGACCCCGGTTCTGCCTCCATTGACCACCGCAGCACTCGTGGCGGGACTGCGCGGACGTCTCGAGACCGCACCCGAGGGCTCGGACCCGCACGACGCGGCCGCTCTGGCGTGGCTGGCGGTGGCTGGCGTGCGAGGTGCAGCACCCACCGACTGGTGGGGCATGACGCCGCTGAGTACCCAGCGCCCCCTGCGCGACCCCGAGGACGGGCCTCTGCGGCTGTCGCCCTCGCGCGTGGAGGCCCTCTTGCGCAATCCGTTGGACTGGGTCATGGCCGAAGTCGGGGCGAATGCGGCCACCACCCTGGCGCAGTCCATCGGCGTGTTCGTCCACAGGATCGCCGAGTCCTTCCCGGATGGACCGGCCGAGGCGGTGCGCGAGGAACTCGCCCGCGCCCTGCCGTCCCTGGGTCTGCCGAGCACCTGGGTCGGCGACGCGCAGCGCGAACGCATCACGCAGCAAATCGAAGCCTATATCCACTATCTCTCCGACGCACGTCGCGAGGGCCGCCACAGTGTGGCCCAAGAGCTGCGCATCGACACCGAGCTGGAGCTCGACGGAGTCCGCGTCGCCATCAGCGGCTCCATCGACCGCCTCGAAGTGCTCGATGGGAAGCCCTTCATCGTGGACCTCAAGACCGGGGCGAGCCCGCCGACCAACGAAGCAGCCGCCGCCTCCCCGCAGCTGGCCACGTACCAGGTGGCCGTCGCTGCCGGGGCTCTGACGGCTTACCCGGAGATCACCGCGCAACTGATCGACCCGATCACCCCTGCCGGAGCAGCGCTGGTGCAACTGGGCGCGGGCACCAAGAACACCAAAGTCCAGACCGCCACCGTCATCTCCACGGGCGAGCACGAGCGCGCCAACATCCGGCGCGCCGCCCTGCGCAGTCAGGGACCCCGGTACCTGACTCTCCACGAGACGGAACAGCCCTGCCGGCACGCCACGCTGTGTCCGCTGTGCACCCCAGGACGGCAGGTGACGGAATGGAGCCGATGACACCCGCGAACGCCCGCTACACCCCACAGGAGCTCGCCGCCCGCCTGGACGCGCCGCCCCCCACCTCCGAACAGGTGGAGGTGATCAGCGCAGCCCTGGGCCCGCGGCTGGTCGTCGCCGGGGCCGGTTCCGGCAAGACGGCCACGATGGCCGACCGCGTGGTCTGGCTGGTCGCCAACGGAATGGTCCGTCCCGAGCAGATTCTCGGCGTCACCTTCACCCGCAAGGCCGCCGGAGAGCTCGCCCACCGGATTCAGACCAAGATCGACGCCCTCGTGGCCAGCGGCCTGCACATCCCGGGCTGGGACCCGGGGGAGGAGGACCTTGGCCGCGCCGAGGTCGCCACCTACCACTCCTATGCCGCCGGACTCGTCCGGGATCATGGGCTGCGCATCGGCGTCGAACCCGGCGCCGCCCTCATCGGCGCCGCCGAGTCGACGAGCATGGTCACGGCCCTGGCCCATCAGATGGATCTGGACGTGGACCTCACCGCACCGTCGCTGTCGACCCTGGTGCAGGGGACCCTGCGTCTGGCCTCCGACATGGCGGAGCATCTGCGCACCCCTCAGGAGGTCACCGCCTTCCTCGCCGACGTGATCGCGCGTGGCGAAGCCCTGCCGCCGGCCACGGTCAAGGGGCACCCACAGGGCTACGTCACCCTGATGGCAGCGTTGCGGCACCGGGGTCTCATGGCCGAGCTGGCGGGGCGCTATGCCGAGGCCAAGGCCGAGGCCGAGGTCATGGACTTCGGCGATCTGCTGCGCCATGCCGCACGCATCGCCGCCACCGTCCCCGTGGCCTCGGCCCAGGAGCGCGAGCGGTTCCCCGTGGTGCTGCTCGACGAATTTCAGGACACGTCCCACGCTCAGCTGGAGATCTTCGCCGGACTCTTCGGCGGTGCCAGCCCGGGAGGACCCGGGCACTGCGTCTCCGCCGTCGGGGATCCGCATCAGTCGATCTACGGCTTCCGTGGCGCCTCGGCCGGTCAGCTCTTCTCCTTCCCGGCACGCTTCCCCACGGCTGAGCGGGAGCGCGCGCCCATCTCGCATCTCACTCGGGCGTGGCGCAACGACCGCGCGATCCTGGCTCTGGCCAACCGGGTGGTCGAGCCGCTCAGCTCCTCCGCCGAGGAGGCGGGGATCGCGGTGCGCGAGCTTGTGGCGCGCGAGGGCGCCGAGGCAGGCGCCGTCATCCTGGACGAACACCAGACGAGCGACGAGGAAGCCACCGCGCTGGCCGAGCGGTTCCGTGAGCTGGAAGAACGCGCGGCCACCGGGTCAGGAACTCTCGCCGCCCCCGGGACTGACGGCCAGCCGGCGGCGAGCCGACTGCCGAGCCGAGCCATCCTGTGCCGTGCCCGCGACCAGTTCGTCCCGATCCTCGCCGCCCTGGACCAGGCCGGATTGACGTACGAAGTGCTGGGACTGACGGGGCTGCTCACCCTGCCCGAGGTCACCGAGGTCCTCGCGGTGCTGCACGTCATCGCCGACCCCGCGCGCTCGGATCACCTGGTGAGGTGGTTGGCGGGACCGCGCTGGCGCATCGGCCCCGCGGATCTGGCGGTCCTGGCGCAGCGGGCGAGATTCCTGCACGCGCTGCGCACCCGCGGGCACGCCAGCCAGGACGAGGAGGCCGACGAGTCGGTGCTGCTCGAAGCACTCGATGACCTTCCCTCGCCGCGCTCCTCCTGGCGGGCCGAGCACGACGCGACGTTCTCCGAGGAGGGCCTGGCCCGGCTGCGCGCCGCCCGAGCCGAACTGCGGTTGCTGGCCCGGCACAGCGACCTCAGTCCCGCCGAGCTGATCGCCGAGATCGTGCGGGTCACCGGCCTGGACATCGAGCTCTCCGTGCGGCCCTCCCACGCTGCGGGGCACGGGCGCCGGCATCTCAACGCCGTCATCGACGCAGCCCGCCAGTTCAGCGCGCGCCAGCGCCACGTCCCCAGCTCCGCGGAGCACCTGCGCGCCTTCCTCGCGTGGGTGGACGCCGCGGTGGACCACGAGCACGGACTGGGGATCGACAGCGTGGACCCCGATCCCACGGCCATCTCCGTGCTGACCGCCCATGCCTCCAAGGGCCTCGAATGGGACATCGTGGCCGTGCCCGGTCTCACCGCCGGCCAGTTTCCCTCCGACAAGGCGCCCCGATGGATGGGATCGCAGGGCGGACTGCCCTGGCCGCTGCGCGGCGATCGGCACGCCATGCCCCAGTGGGAGTTCGACTGGGTCCAGAACAGCACCCACTGGGTGCAGAGCACCGACGAGGTGAAGAGCAAAGCCACCCAGGAACTGCGAGGGCCCTCGCCGGACTACAAGGCCGCCGTGCGGGAGCATGCGCTCGCCGATGAGCGGCGCCTGGCGTATGTGGCCTTCACTCGAGCGCGCCACGAGCTGTGGTTGAGCGGTACCGCCTGGAAGGGCCGTACAGCCAAGGACCGGCAGCGTTCCGAGTTCTTCCTCGACGCCCAAGCGCTGGCCGACACCACCGACGGCGTCCAGTGGGGCCAGCGCCTGGACCCGGACACCCTGCCCGAGAACAACCCCGCCGCCGTGCGGACGCGCGCGGCGTGGTGGCCCTTCGACCCGCTGGACGGCCCGCAGGCCTTCGAGATCGACCCGGACGACCCGGACAACCAGGACCTGTGGCGAGAGTTGCCGGCGCGCTCACAGCCGCGACGCGACCGCGTCGAGGCGGCGGCACGGGCCGTCAACGAGGCCGACCTCGGCCTCCTCGATGAGCAGCCCGAGGTGCGTGATGCCGTGGCCTGGGCGGTGCGTCGCGAACGGGCCTTGCTGCAGGCAGACGATGCCGTCGCACTGCCACCCCAGGTGTCGGTGTCCCTGTTCGGTGAGCTCGCCGCGGATCCCGTGGCCGTGGCCGAGCAGCTGCGCCGACCCCTGCCCCGGCCTCCGGCGCGCTCGGCTCGCCGAGGCACCGCCTTCCACACCTGGCTGGAGCAGCGGTTCGAGGCCAGCGGCATGCTGGACCTGGACGATGCGCACGACTATGCGGACCACTGGGTCGACGATGCCCATGATCTGGCGGCCATGCAGGAGTGGTTCCTGTCCTCCCGGTGGGCGGACCGCGTCCCGGTCGAGGTGGAGGCCGCGGTCGAGACCACGGTGGCCGGGCTGAGCCTGCGCGGCCGGCTCGACGCCGTGTACCGCACCGGTGGTGACCCGCAGCGCCCCTACGATCCGGCCGCCCGATGGGAACTGGTCGACTGGAAGACCGGCGCGATCCCGCGGGGCCGTGACGCGCGACTGAAGGCACTGCAGCTCGCCGTCTACCGGCTCGCGTTCTCGCGCCTGCACGGGATCCCCCTCGAGCAGATCGAGGCGAGCTTCGTCTACGTCGCCCATGGCCATGAGGAGCGCGTCACCGACCTCGCCGACGAGGCCGAACTCGAGGAGATCCTGCGCTCCGCCCTCAGCGCGGAGCCGACTCGCTAGCCGGCCCTGCCGTGGCGGGACCGACCTCAGACTCCTCGACGGCGGCCTCAGCCTCGGCCTCAGTCTCAGCCGCGGCCTCCGGCGCGTCGTCGGTGCCGTGCGATGAGGTAGCCCTGGCGTCCGGCTCCTCCGCGGCGCGCACGCCGGACTCGAGCTCGGCCAGCATCTGCTCAGCCTCCTCGACCATGAACTCGTCGTGACGGTCCACCCCGCGCACCAGCCACTGCGCGAGGGCGAACTCCGCGGCCAGAGCGGCGCGGCGCATGAGGTGCTCATCGCCGTCGTCGGCCTGCCCGGCCTCCACGCGGCGGTACCGGTAGGCGTCGAGCACGCGCTCGGCGAAGTCGGGGTCCTCCACGGCGGCGAGCCAGGCGAAGTCCACGGCGGGGTCGCCCACGTGCAGGTCGGTCCAGCCCGTCACCCCCACCACGTGAGAGTGGTCCACGAGCAGGTTCTCCTCATGCAGGTCACCGTGCACCGGCACCGGGGTGAAGCGCCACAGCTCCTTCTCCTCGAGTGCGGTCTCCCACCGGCGCAACAACAGGGCGGGAATGCGGCCCGTGGTGGCCGCCTGGTCCAATTCGTTGAGCCGACGGGTTCGCACCTGTTCGGCCGTGTAGGTCGGCAGATCTGCCAGGGTCACCACCTGATCCGGCAGCGTGTGGATCGCGGCCATCACCCGGGCCACATCAGAGACGAGGGACTCGCCGCCGGCCACGAGGTCCTCGAGGGTGCGCACCGCCCCGGGCATGTCCTGATAGATGAAGGTCCGCAGCCCGGACTGCCGCACCGCGCCCGCCACCGAGGGCATCCGGAAGGGCAGAGCAGCGCGCACGGCAGGGGTGAATCCGGCGAGCACCTGCAGTTCCGTCTCGAGGCGCATGGCCGCCTCCGGAGTGCGCGGACGGCGCACGCGCCACTGCTGCCGCGCCTCATCGGTGACCACCGCGGAGTCGAAGTCCGCGGCGTCGTCCGGGCTGGTCACCACTTCGACCGGGGTGAGTCCCGGGACAGCGGCGGCGGCCAGGGCAGCGAGATGGAGGGGGTGGGAAGTCACATCCTCCAGCCTAAGCGTCCGTGTGCCTGCCCGGCGGTCACGGCGCGGGTTGGTAATCTGAGACGCTCCCGTGCCCCCGCTGATGCCGCGGCTGGAGCGTGCCCGCACCGTGAAGGAGAGGAGTTCCGTGAGCTCACCGGATCAGATCCTCGACGGTCTCGACGCCGAGCAGCGCGACGCCGCCGCCGCGCTGCACGGACCACTCGTCATCCTCGCCGGAGCCGGCACCGGCAAGACCCGCGCCATCACCCACCGCATCGCCTACGGCGTCGCCAGCGGCGTCTATGACCCCCAGCGCACCCTCGCCCTGACGTTCACGGCGCGCGCGGCCGCAGAGATGCGCACCCGTCTGCGCGATCTGGGCGCCCACGGCGTGCAAGCGCGCACCTTCCACTCCGCCGCCCTGCGCCAGCTCCAGTTCTTCTGGCCGCACGCCATCGGCGGCACCGTGCCCGGACTCGTCGAGAACAAGGTGCGTCTGCTCACGCAGGTCGCCCAGCGCATGCGCATGAGCGTGGACCGTGCCACCCTGCGCGACCTCGCGTCCGAGATCGAGTGGGCCAAGGTCTCCCTGCATGCGCCCGAGGTCTATGCCCACGCCGCCGCTGCCCGGGATATGCCGGCTGGGTGGACGCCCGTGACCATTGCCCGCCTCTACACCGGCTATGAGGAGCTCAAGACCTCTCAGCACCTCATCGACTTCGAGGATGTGCTGCTCATCCTCGTCGGGATCTTGGAGACCGAGCCCAAGATCGCCGCCACGGTGCGCGACCAGTACCGGGTCTTCGTCGTCGACGAGTACCAGGATGTCTCCCCGCTGCAGCATCGGCTCCTCGATCTGTGGCTGGGGGAGCGCCAGGATCTGTGCGTGGTGGGCGACGCCGCCCAGACCATCTACTCCTTCACCGGGGCGACCTCGCAGTTCCTCACGGGCTTCCGCGAACGCTTCCCCGAGGCGCGGCAGGTCAAGCTGATCCGCGACTACCGCTCGACGCCACAGATCGTGGACGCCGCGAATCGCCTCCTGGGGGAGCGGACCACAGCAGCCGCGCGTGACCGCTCCCTGCCGCCCTGGCCCGAACCGCTCGAGCTGCGCTCGCAGCGTGAGTCAGGCCCGGAGGTCGAGTTCGCCCAGTGCGCCGACGACGACGCCGAGGCCGGATGGATCGCCCAGCAGATCCGCGGGCTGATCGATCGCGGGGTGGCACCCAGTGAGATTGCCGTGCTGTTCCGCACCAACGGCCAGTCCGAGGCCTTCGAGACGGCGCTGTCCTCGGCAGGCATCGGCTATGTGCTGCGCGGGGGCGAGCGCTTCTTCTCCCGGCGGGAGGTGCGGGATGGCGTCCTGCAGCTGCGCGCCGCCGCGCACGCCGCCCAGGACATCTCTGGCGTCGAGGTGGTCCAGCGCGTCAAGGACGTGCTGCAGTCCCTGGGCTATACGGATCAGGCGCCGACGGGCACGGGCGCGCACCGCCAGCAGTGGGAGTCGCTCCAGGCGCTCGTGCAGCTCAGCGAGCAGCTCGCGCAGACACGTGGTGACACCTTCACACTCGCGGAACTGGTGGCGGAACTCGAAGAGCGTGCCGCCCACCAGCACGCCCCCACCGTGCAGGGCGTGACCCTGGCCTCGTTGCACTCGGCGAAGGGTCTCGAGTGGGATGCCGTGTTCCTGGTGGGCCTCTCGGAGGGTCTGATGCCCATCTCCTTCGCGGACACCCCGGCGGAGATCGACGAGGAACGCCGCCTGCTCTATGTGGGCATCACGCGCGCTCGGGCCCATCTGACCCTGACGTGGACGCTGTCCCGCGCGGCCGGCGGGCGTGCGAGCCGTCGCCCCTCACGGTTCCTGCGGGCCATCGACCCCACCCTGGGCGGTACCCGTGAGCCGGCCGAGGCCGTCCGCGCTGACCGGCCGGCACGAGGACGCCGCACCACGGCGCCCTCGACGTGCCGCACGTGCGGGGAGATCCTGGACACCGGCGCCGAGCGCAAGCTGGGCCGTTGCGTGGACTGCCCCGCCACCTATGACGAGAACACGCTCGATGCCCTGCGGGACTGGCGGTCCTCGCGGGCCAAGGCGAAGAAGGTGCCCGCGTTCGTGGTGTTCACCGATGCGACGCTCATCGCGATCGCCGAGACGCTTCCGCGGACCCCGGCGGAGCTGCTGAAGATCTCCGGTGTGGGACGCACCAAGCTCGACGATTACGGCCCGGATGTCCTCGAACTCCTCCATGGAACGGACGTCTGAGCCGGTGGGCCGTGGCCGGACTCGTCGGCCTGCTCGCGCATGTGCTGACACGCCGTGCGCACGTCCTGACGCGCACGGTCTGATCACGCGACCGCGGCATGGCTTCCGCCCTCACGCGCAGCACAGCCACATGCCTCGGCCACGGGCAGCGCGGCCACCCGATGCTGGCCTGCCGCGGTCACCCACACCGGTTCGGCGGCGTTGGCGCGTCCCAGGATGATCTCCGCGGCGGCGGCCGCAACGCGCCAGGCCATGCCGATCGGCTCGCGGCCCGCCGCCTGCGCGTGCAGGATCTCGACACGTTCGTGGCGGTCCTCGTCCTCGGCCGCGGCGTGCAGATCCCAGCACAGCGGGCAGCCCGCCCCGGGGTGGCCAGTCACGGGCCCGAGCACGGCGTCGTCGTCGCGCAGCACCACGGGCAGTAGTGGATGGTCGGCGAGCACGGCGCGCGTCACCATCTCGGTGTCCCAGGCGCCCCGGGAGACCGCCGCGGTCAGTTCTCCCGTGAAGGGGCTGCCGGTGCGCGGGCGCCGCACGAACGCGTGCGTGCCCTGACCCAACCGCTGGAGCACGGCGACGGCAGACTCCGCCCGCTCGCGACCGATGTCCTGTGCGGTGTAGCCGCTGCCCAGGTCCTGGAAGCCCACGACTCCCGCATCTTCCAACGCCAGGCTCGTCACACCCTCGAGGCTCAGCAGGCACGCCAGCGCCATGCCGGTGCGCCCCAGCCCGATGATCTGCACGTGCCGCGGGCCGGCGCGCTCCGGGGCTGTCGCGAGCACGGGCTGCAGCGACCTGAGCAGGGCGATCGTTTCCGTCAGGCTGAGCCCGGAGCGTCCCGCCACATCGGCGACGCTGCGCGGCGCACCCCCGAGGGAGCGCGGATCCCGGCTCAGCAGGCGCAGGGCACGGTCCACAGCAGGGCGCGAGGCGTCCACGAGCACCCGGCGTGTGCCGGAGCCGATCTGTACCCCACCAGAGCTGAGGCGCAGGACGCTGAGGTGTTGATCGATGTGCATGCTCGCCCGCTCTCTGTCTGTCGCGCGTGGTGCGCTGTGCTCGCCGGGCACCCGCCGGAGCCCGTTGACGCGAGCTTCGCATGCCCACCGCGTGCCGGCCGCGCCCCGTCCACACCCGGTCCGATCCGGCATGACTGGCCCTGCACAATGCCCCCGCCGCGCGACGCGGGCCCGCACCATGCAGGACAATGGCCTTGCGATGCCTGAGCTTC
>JAUNTT010000087.1:7442-10147 GCA_030538555.1 Micrococcus sp. | reverse complement strand
ACACCCCGCGCCGCGAAGTCTCAGGAGGCCACCGCATGAGCCAGACGCACGAGGCCACCACGCCGGGACGCCGTGCATCGGGGGAGCCTGGGAAGGCACCTGACACGCAGACCCTGCACGCCGACGTGGTGATCTCCGGCGGCGGTCCCGCCGGAGCGACCGCCGCGGCGCACCTGGCTGCGGCTGGCGCCCACGTGGTGGTCCTGGAGAAGACCGCGCACCCGCGGGAAAAAGTGTGCGGGGATGGGCTCACCCCGCAGGCCGTCAAGGAACTGCAGCATCTGGGCATCGCCCACCGCGGCGAACCCGGTGACGACGGCGGCTGGCAGCGCATCCGCGGACTGCGCCTGCGCGCCGGACGCCGCAGCGTTCAGGTCCCGTGGCCCCAGACTCAGGCGTGGCCCGACTACGCCCTGACCCGCACCCGCCAGGACTTCGACGCCCTGCTCGTGGACCACGCCCGGGACCAGGGCGCCGAGGTGCGCGAGCGTCATGCCGTGACCGGGGTGCTCCGCAACGACGCCGGCCGGGTGACGGGACTGGAGGCGGCACTCAACGACGAGCGGGGCAGAAAGACCGGGCAGCGCGTGCGCGTCGAGGCGCCCGTTGTCCTGGCGTGCGACGGCGTCTCGACGCGGGCCGCCGTCTCCACCGGGATCCACCGCCGCGAGGACCGGCCCATGGGCGTGGCCGTGCGCGCCTACTACGGGGCCGGGACGGGCGGTGCTGAGCGTCGCAGCGGAGCCGAGGGCGCCGGCGTCGGGACGGGCGGGCTGAGCCGCTCCCAGTCCGAGTGGATGGAGTCCTGGCTTCAGCTGCCGGACGAGCACGGCAATCCGCTGCCCGGTTACGGCTGGCTGTTCCCGCTGGCCGACGGCACGGTCAATGTGGGTCTGGGCATCCTGAACACCTCACCGCAATTCGGGCAGCTCGACTACCGGGCGCTGCTGCGGCAGTGGACCGGCGCGCTTGAGGCGGACTGGGGCATCAGCGAGGCCACCCGCACCTCCAAGATCCTCGGTGCCGCCCTGCCGATGGCCTTCAATCGCACCCCGCAGCAGGTGCCCGGGATGCTGCTGGTGGGGGATGCGGCCGGCATGGTCTCGCCGTTCAACGGGGAGGGGATCGGGTTTGCGATGGAGGCCGCCCGGCACGCCGCGGACCTCTCCCTCGACGCGCTGGCCACCGGGTCCGACCGCGGGGCCGACGCCGTGCTGGCCCGCTATCCCGTGATGACCCAGCACCTGTGGGGCGCGCACTTCCAGCTCGGGGCGCAGTTCGCCAAGCTGATCGGGCATCCCTCCGTGATGCGGGCGGCGCTCGCCGTCGGTCTGCGCAGCCCGCTGCTGCTGCGCACGGTGGTCCGTGTCATGGGCAATGTGGTGGAGCCGCGCGACGGGGACGCCGTCGATCGCCTGGTGCGTCTGCTCGAGCGGCTGACGCCCGCGCTCACCACCGCGGATTCCCGCGCGGTTCGGTAGGCTTGAGCGGTGACCACCTCCTCTGACGGCTTTGCCCTGCCCGCTGGCTTCGAACCACTGGCCGAGCACGGACGCGTCCTGGACGCGGTGGTCGCCGCCCTGGTGGACGTGGAGGACACCCTCGAACGGGTCCTCACCTATGACGACGAGTTCGCACAGACGGCCACGCGGCACCTCGCGCAGGCCGGCGGCAAGCGGGTGCGCCCCGTGCTCACGGTGCTCGCCTCCCTGCTCGCGGATCCCGAGCTGGCCAGCGGCAACGTCGCCGACATCAGCGCGGATGTGCGGCAGGCCGCCGTCGTCATGGAGATGACGCACCTGGCCACCCTGTACCACGACGACGTCATGGACGAGGCACCCGTGCGCCGTGGGGCCCCCACCGCGCACCGCCTGTGGGGCAATCTCGCGGCCATCCTCGCCGGCGATCTGGTGTTCGCGCGGGCCTCGCAGTTGATGTCCGAGCTGGGTCCGCGTGCCGTGCGCGTGCAGGCCGACACCTTCGAGCGCCTCGTGCTGGGTCAGCTGTGGGAGACCCGTGGTGCCCAGGAGGGCGAGGACGAGCTCGAGCACTACTTCAAGGTGCTCGGCGGCAAGACCGGTTCGCTGATCGCCGCGGCCGGGGTGCTGGGCACCTTCCTCTCCGGCGCGGACGAGGAGACCGTGCAGGTGCTGGCCGCGTACGGGGAAGAGGTGGGCCTGGCCTTCCAGCTCGCCGATGACCTCATTGATCTGACCTCCACGCAGGAGCAGCTCGGCAAGACGCCGGGCACCGATCTGCGCGAGGGCGTGCCGACCCTGACCACGATCCTGCTGCGCCGTGCCGCCGCGGGTGAGGGGGCCAACGCCGAGTCGGCACGCGCGGCGCTGGCCATGGTGGACGGGCCGCTCGAGCAGGACGATCAGCTGGCCGATGCCGTTGCCGCGATCACCGCGCATCCGGTCATGGAGCAGGCCTGGGAGATGACCCGGGCCCGCGCCGATGCCGCGAAGCAGGCCCTGGCCCCGCTGCCCGAGTCCGTCATCAAGGACGCCCTGGCCGGGTTCGCCGACTACGTGGTCCGCCGCGCCTCCTAAGCGCGGTGGCGTGGGCCGCGCTTCCTAGAGCCGCGTCGGTTCCACGTCCAGCACCGCGGCCAGCTCCCGGGCCTTGCGAGCGCGCACGGCCGGGTCCACGGCGTGACGCAACTGTCGGTACAGCATGTCTCCGTGATATCGCGGGAACAC
>JAUNTT010000087.1:7077-7432 GCA_030538555.1 Micrococcus sp. | reverse complement strand
ACGTGCTGATTGCCGGCGCGCTCATTGTGCTGACGCGTGGAGACGCCGTCGGGATTCCACGCGGTCTTGATGGCCAAGGCGACCTGCCGCTCCATGAGCGCGATGCGCTGCAGCACCCGGTCCGGGAGCACGTAGAGATTCTCGTAGTGCTCGGCGGGGCAGATCATGGCATGGCCCTCGTGATCCCCGAAGCCGTCGCACGCGATGAGCACGATGAGGTCCTCGTCTTGGTAGACGGTGTCCCCGAGCTCGCAGCGGTTGTCCGGGTCCGAGCAGTCGCCGGCCACGAGGCCGCAGAAGGGGCACTCGTAGTCGTCCGGTGCGTGGCTGAGTGCGAAGGGGTCGAAGGGCGCCG
>JAUNTT010000087.1:4956-7067 GCA_030538555.1 Micrococcus sp. | reverse complement strand
CGTGTCGGTGTCGGTCGTGTCGGTGTCGCCGGACGCCACGGTTCGGGCGGGCTCGCAGGGCTCGCTCACTGCGACTCCTCCTCGAAGGTCCAGCTGAGCAGGTCGATGAGGAACTCGCTGAGGGTGCCGCCCTCGTCGCTCCACTCGCCCTGCTCCGCTTCGGCCCCGGTCGAGCGGCGCCAGACCAGCGGATCGGGCAGGGCGAGATTGGCCACGGGTAGCCCCCACACCACGGTCTCCTCGGCGTCCTCGAGGAACATCAGAAAGTCGTCGCGCACCTCGAGGTCGTCCGGGTCCCACACATAGTGCTCGGTCTCCAGCAGATCTCCGCAGTTGCCCAGCGCCTGGTAGAACTCGCGCAGCGCGGTCGGCAGCACCATCCGCTCGCCCAGCTGTTGCGCGGCGGGGGAGTCGGCGAGGCGGGCGTCGATGTCAGCGTCGGTCAGGCCGTCGTCGTGCGCCCAGGGCTCGTCCAGCAGCTGCGGAACAAGCTGCTGGAACTGCGGCAGGTACACGGGCGAGACAGGCTTGGCAGGCATGACCTCAGTCTACGGTTGGGGCGCTCAGCCGCAGCAGCCCCGCCCCGCGCCGACCAGCGCACCCCTACACCGCACCCCGGCAAACGCGGGCACGCAGATGACCCACTCAAGGGCGATTTCGAGCACTTTAAGGGTCATCTGCGTGCCCGCGTTTCGCGTCGCGGACCCGGCCACGTTCGACGAGGGGCCTCAGGCGAGGCGCGTGAGTCGCCGCTGGCGGCGGGCGTGGCGCACATGGTCGGCCGTGAAGACCACGAGCGCCAGCCAGATCAGCCCGAAGCCGACCCAGCGTCCCGGTGCCATGTGCTCGCCGAAGACGGTGATCGCGAGCAGGAACTGCAGTGTCGGGGCGATGTACTGCAGGATGCCGAGCACGGACAGCGGAACGGTCCGCGCCGCCGTCGCGAAGAGGATCAGCGGCACCGCCGTGATGATGCCCGAGGCCGCCATGACCGCCGTGTGCCCCACCCCGTGGGAGCCGGTGGTGAGCAGGCCCGCTGTGGTCAGCCACACCAGCCCGACGACGAACACCGGCATCAGCACGGCCGTCTCGGCGGTCATCGCGGTCACCGGGTGCACCGTGGTGCCGGCGCGCTTCTTGATCAGCCCGTAGAGCCCGAAGGAGAACGCGAGGCCCAGGCCGATCCACGGAACCTGGCCAGCGTCGAGAGTGATGACCAGCACCGCGGCCGCCGCGATGGCGACGGCGGCCCACTGGGCGAAGCGCAGTCGCTCGCCCAGCAGCGCGACGCCGAGCAGCACGTTGACCAGCGGGTTCATGAAGTAGCCCAGCGAGGCCTGAGCCACGTGACCGGTGGTGACGGAGGAGGCATACAGCAGCCAGTTGATCGCGATCATCAGTGCGGCGAGGCCAACGGCCCCGAGGCGGCGCGGCGTGCCCAGCGCGGTGCGCAGCTCGCGGAAGCGCCGGAGGATGAGCAGCAGGATCAGGCAGAACACGAGCGAGAACCCGATGCGCATGATGACGATCTCGATGGCCGAGGCCGGCGCGGTGGCCGCGATGTAGAGCGGCAGCATCCCCCAGATGCCGTACGCCGTGGCGCCGGTGAGCAGGCCGCGGGACTCGGCGTCCGGCGTCGGGGTGGCGGCAGGAGCCGGGGAGGTGCGATTCACTCGCTCACCCTAGCGCCATCAGCGACGGCGTCTCCCCTATCCTCTCGCTCAGGTTCGTTGGAGAGCCTGGTCACCGTTTGTCCCCTCAGCCGGACGATTGCGTGGGCTGAGCGGACGATCGGGCTATCGACACGCGTGGAAGCAGACGAGCGACGCGCAGTGATAAGCGCGTACCTCAAGCTGTCTTCACCGCCATTTCATGCTGGCCCTAGACGCAGCGAGCGCTGTGGAGAGTACCTCCCCAGTCTATTCTGAGCCGTAGCTGGCGGTTATTGGAGCAAACCCCCCGAGCTGCCACATGCGTCACTGACATTGCGATGATTGCGCTAGCGAAGCCGCAAGTCACCCAACCAGCCCCTGGAATCGCGCAAATTGCGACCGCCAGAAACGCTCCGTCCCCACTCATCAGCACGTTCTGGTCGGTGCGGTTAAACTGAA
>JAUNTT010000087.1:0-4946 GCA_030538555.1 Micrococcus sp. | reverse complement strand
CCCCCCCCGGCCACGTGCCTCCGGACAGTAAGGATCCTGGGATGGTCCCGGGCGTCATTTCTGATCCGTCATCGTTGACCGTGATGTGCAGGCTGTCGCCAACGAAGTCGGTGGTTGTCGCCCCTGACTAGGTGCGCTTGAGTGGAGATGCTTCCAATTCTGTGACAAGTGCCTGTCGATCGAGTCCGTGGGTAGACACGTGTGTGTAGGCATCCTCCGCCCTCTGAATTTCACTGGCGCTGAAACCGTCTAGGCGTGGGTCGCTATGTGAAGACTACTTCTGGATTGCGCCAGCCAGTGGCGCGGTCGTCAAAGACAGTGCGAGAGTGGCGAGTATTTCAAGGATGGTCTTGAGTGCTGACCTCATGATGTCCCTCCGAGATGTTGAATGCCGGTTTCAGGTGGCGAGCTTCGTGACCTTACTTGATGAATGCTTGCTTCGCAGCATCATCCGCTCGTCGCGCCGACCAAAATCCGGCGCTCCCCATGAGGATGGCGAAGAGGAGAAAGGCCGGGCGCATCCACGCGAGGTCCCCCTCCTCTGGCCAAAGAATGTCACCCGCCAAGCTGGCAACAACGATCGCAAGGGTCGCTAGTGCCCTCATCCCGCCTCCTGAAAAAGTGATGACGGTCACCCGTTGGTTACGACAGTAGCACTACGAGCGTTGCAGCGCCATGCCTTTTTCGTTGCGAGAGCAGCCGTGCGTCACGGCGGAGACTTAGCTGTGCCATGGGCAAGGTACGCGAGTACAGTTGACGGCTGGTCAGCACTCCTGCACTGGCAGGGGGCTACGCACTTGGGCCCACGCACACCCGCGACGTGAACGAAGGAAGCCTTAACACCGATGACTCAGCGCCCCGATCGTCCCCTGCGCATCGCCATCATCGGCGCCGGCCCCGCTGGCGTCTACACGGCGGACATCCTCACCCGTCAGGAGCGTGACTTCCAGGTCAGCATCGACCTGTTCGACCGCTACCCGGCCCCGTTCGGCCTCATCCGCTACGGCGTGGCCCCCGATCACCCGCGCATCAAGGGCATCATCAACGCGCTGCACAAGGTCATGGATCGCGGCGACATCCGCTTCCTGGGCAACGTGGACTACGGCACGGACCTCACGATGGAGGACCTGCGCCGGCACTATGACGCGATCGTGTTCGCCACCGGCGCGGTGAAGGACGCAGCGCTGAACGTGCCCGGCGTGGACCTCGAGGGTTCCCTGGGCGGCGCGGACTTCGCCTCCTGGTATGACGGCCACCCCGACGTCGACCGGCACTGGACGCTGGACGCGCAGCAGATCGCCGTGATCGGCAACGGCAACGTGGCCCTGGACGTGGCGCGCATCCTGTCCAAGCACGCCGATGACCTGCTGCCCACGGAGATCCCGGACAACGTGTACCAGGACCTCAAGGCCTCCCCGGTCGCGGACGTGCACGTCTTCGGCCGCCGCGGCCCCGCGCAGGTGAAGTTCACCCCGCTCGAGCTGCGCGAGCTCGCGCACTCGCGTGACGTGGACATCGTGCTCTACGAGGACGATTTCGACTTCGACGCCGGCTCCGAGGCCGCCATCGAGTCCAACAACCAGACGCGCACCATGGTCAACACCCTGACCAACTGGCTCATGGAGCAGGAGGACCGGACCGAGTCCGCCTCGCGCCGCCTGCACCTGCACTTCCTCCAGGCCCCCGAGGAGTTCCTCGACGCCGACGGCGACGGCCGCGTGGACGGCATCCGCATGCGCCGCATGGCACTGGACGGGGAGGGTGGCGTCACCCCCACGGAGGAGACCGTGGACTACCCCGTGCAGGCCATCTATCGCGCCGTCGGCTACTTCGGCTCGCCCGTGGACGGCGTGGAGTTCGACGACGCCCGCGGTGTCATCCCGAATGTTGAAGGGCGTGTGCTGGACTCCGACGGCGCCCCCGTGCCCGGCCTCTATGCCTCCGGTTGGATCAAGCGCGGTCCCGTGGGCCTGATCGGCCACACGAAGGGCTGCGCTCTGGAGACCATCACCCACCTGATCGAGGACGTGGACTCCCTCTTCACCGCTGAGGAGCCGGGTGAGGAGTCGGTGCTGGAGCTCCTGGCGCAGCGCGAGGTGCCGGTCACCACGTGGGAGGGGTGGCTTGCCCTGGACGCGCACGAGAAGACGCTGGGCACCGAGGCCACCCAGGCCGGGTCCGTGGAGCGCGAGCGCGTCAAGGTGGTGGATCGCGGCGAGATGACCGCGATCATGCGCGCCGCGTCGCAGTGACCCTGACCCAGCCTCCGAACGAGGCTGCGTGATGCGCGGGCTGCTGCTGGATCTCACTCCGCTGAAGGTCTCGCAGGACTATCGGCGGCTGTGGCTGAGTACGCTGCTGGGGTCGTTCGGGACCCAGCTGATGCTCGTGGCGGTCGCGCTCGAGGTCTTCCACCTCACCGGTTCGTCCTTCGCGGTGGGCATGATCGGGTTGGTGGCGCTCGTCCCGCTGGTGGTGGCGGGGCTCTACGGGGGCGCGATCGCGGACCGTTACGACCGACGCACCGTCGCCCTCATCTCGGCGGTGGTGATGTGGGTGACCACGGCCGGCATCGCGGCGCACGCGTGGGCCGGCATCGAGTCCCTGCCGATGCTCTACGTGCTGATCGGAGTGCATTCGGGGGCCGGTGGCGTCAACCAGTCCGTGCGCGGGGCGATCATCCCGGCCCTCGTGGGCACGAAGCTGCTGCCCGCGGCGAATTCGCTGAACATCATCACCTTCTCCCTGTCCGTGATGGCCGGGCCAGTGCTGGGTGCCGTCATGGTGGCGTCGGTGGGCTACGCGTGGACCTACACGGTGGACGTGGTGACGCTGCTGGTGGTGGTCTGGGCCGTCTGGCGGCTGCCGGCCCTGCCGCCGCAGCACGCCGAGGGAGCGGACGCCCCGAGCGGGCGCGTGGGCCTGAGATCGGTGTGGGAGGGCTTCGCCTTCCTGGGCACCCGGCCCAATGTGCGGATGACGTTCCTTGCCGACATCGTGGCCATGGCCACCGTGTTCCCGCGCGCGCTGCTGCCCGCGGTGGGCGGGGTCATCCTGGGCGGCGGCGAACCCCTGGTGGGTGTGCTGCTGGGCGCCATGGCCGCCGGCGCCTTCCTGGCGGGGCTCTTCTCGGGACCGGTCACGCGGCTGCACGCGCAAGGCCGTGCGGTGTACGTGGCCATCCTGGTGTGGGGTGGGGCGATGGTCGCCTTCGGCGCGGTGGTCCTGTGGGCCACGACGTTGCCGGCCGGAGATGCCGCACTCGACGTGGCCATCATCGCGTGCATCCTGCTCATGGCCCTGGCCGGTGCCGCCGACGCCGTCTCCGGCGTGCTGCGAGCGACCATCCTGCAGGCTGCCACCCCGGATCATCTCCGCGGCCGTCTCCAGGGGGTCTTTGTGGTGGTCGTGGCCGGCGGGCCGCGCCTGGGCGAGATCATTACCGGCTCGGCCTCGATCGGCCTGGGGGAGGGGCTGACGCTGATCCTGGGTGGGGTGGCCTGTGTGGTGCTGGTCAGCCTGCTCATGGCGCGTCAGCCGCAGTTCCTGCGTTATGACGCACGCACGCCCACCCCGTGACCGGGATGGGCGTGGTAACAGGGCGCCGTCGTGAGGGGCACGAGGACGCCATGGGGACGTCGGGCCGCCGCCTGTACGCAGCGGGCTGAGTCTCAGTCGATCTCGGCGAGCAATTCCTCGTGCGTGACCTGCGGGACCTGACCGCCCAGGCGGCGCCAGTGGGCGACGAGATCATGGCGAATCTCGCCCTGCAAGATGTCCCGGGCGGAGTCCTCGGCCTTCTCGAGCCGCCGGCTGAGATCACGATCGGCGGAGACGCCGAGGGCGTGGCGATCATGCAACGCGAGCGAGCGATCCTCGGTGTCCCGGCGCACGGGCTCGAGCTGCGCGGCCACGCGCTCCTGATTGGCCTGCTGGGCGCGCAGCCGCGAGGGCATCAGCACGTGCTCCACGAAGCCGGCGTCGAGCACGAGGCCCTCGTTGACGGCCACGCCGTGGCGCAGGGCGAGGTCCACGTAGTCCTCGAACTCGAGCACGGCGATGGCCTTCTGCCAGCCGGCCCGGCGGAAGCCGCGGCCGCCGGTCTTCTCCTGAGCGCGCAGTGCACCCAGGGTTGTCTCGGCGGAATGCAGGCCGCCGCGGGGATCCATCAGGTACAGCACGGTGTCTCCTCGTTGACGGTGAAAGGGGTCAGTGCTCAGCGGAAGTTGATGAACTGCAGGTCCGCGTCCTCGAAGTCCTTGAGCAGCGCGATGGTGGACTGCAGGTCGTCACGGGACTTCGAGGAGACGCGCAGCTCATCGCCCTGGATGACGGCCTTGACGGACTTCGGTGCCTCATCGCGGACCAGCTTGGTGATCTTCTTCGCGGTGGGCTGGTCGATGCCCTCCTTGATGCCGGCCTCCATGCGGTACTCCTTGCCGGAGGCGAAGGGCTCGCCGGCGTCGAGGGACTTCAGGGAAATGCCGCGCTTGACCAGCTTGGACTCGAAGACGTCCTTGACGGCCTTCACGCGCTCCTCGGAGTTGGCCTTCATGAGGATCTTCTCGCCGGAGAAGTCGATCTCCGCGCCCACGCCCTTGAAGTCATAGCGCTGGGCGATCTCCTTCTGCGCCTGGTTCAGCGCGTTGGACACCTCCTGCTTGTCCACCTTGCTGACGACGTCGAACGTGGAATCGCTGGCCACGGGCATGCTCCTTCGCAGATTGCGGGTCAGGGGCAGGGCGGGCGTCACGGGATCGAGCCCGACGGCGACCCGCGCCTGGTTCAGTCGTCCAGCCTACCGGCGGGGCCCGGTTTGGCTCGAGGGTTGAGCGTGCGGTAATGTCATCTCTCGCTTGCTTGTCCCCGAGTGCATCGGTGACGGGCCCGCACGGCAGATTACCCGAGCGGCCAAAGGGGGCTGACTGTAAATCAGCTGGCACTGC
>JAUNTT010000086.1 GCA_030538555.1 Micrococcus sp. | reverse complement strand
GCATCACCCCCTGATCCCACTGGTACGCGAAGCTGGCATCCACCGAGACCCCTTGTTCCCAGCCCTGCAGGATGTGGCCCTCGATGATTTCTCGGACCTCGTCGCTGATCCGGTTGGGATAGGCCCGCTCACCGTGCGGGACCGGCGCCTGGACCGGGGGTCGTGGGCAGGACCGGTAGTGCCAGGCCGAGCGGGAGATCCCGGTGAGCTGCAGGGCCTTACGCTGCGAGCCCAGCACCTCGGTGAGGGTGCGCACGAGCTCGTTCTCCTGGTTCATCCACTGCTGGTCGGTGGGTTCGTCTCGGTATCGGGCTCTTGCTCGTTGAGCTGATGCAAGAGCCCGATAGCTTTTCCCAGGGCATCGTTCGTGGCCTGAAGCTGCTGGATCCGTTGGAGGAGTTGTTCTTTCTCGGCCTCGTGAGCAGCGCGCTCACGGGCCAAGCGTCGGCGTTCGAATGATGTCGTCACGAGTCCACCCTCGCGTGGGATCAGGCCCCTGTCGAGGTCGCCGTCATAGACCGCGCTGCGCCACCGTCGGAACCTGTGCACGCTGATGCCCTTGTCCTTCAGCCATTGCTGGCGTGTTCCCCAGGGCTGGCGTTCGTAGTCCATGACCAGATCACGGACTTCTTCATCGGTGTATCCAGGCGCGATCGACATGCCGGCTCCTACCCTCTGCATCTAGTGGTTACTCGAGCCCGTCAGTGACTCACAACCAGACTGGCGCAGAGGGCGTGCGGCAATGCCCACACCGGTGCACTGACCGGAGCGCGACACGGTGGGCGGGCTCGACCGGTCGTTGCAACACTCATCACAGCGGGGCCGCGAACTGCATCCTGTCTACGACGCGACGCTGCCGCTCACCACCATCCGCGAAGAGCCGGAATGTGAGCGATACGTCTCGATATAAGAATGGCAGGCGACGATGTTTGTTACCAAATCGAGATCATCGTGATCTTGCACTCCTTGCGATTTTGTTCCAAGGTTGTGGTGTTCGAGGCGGACGCCTCGAAATCGGGGTCAGATCCTGTCCTGCGGCGGAATCGTCCCGTCACTCGTGAGTAGTTGGAATTCGTGTCCAGCATTGGAGGAGTCACACATGTCTCATCATCTCTCTCGTCGTTTTGTCGTTGGAATGGGCTCGTCGGCGGGCCTGGTCGCTCTCTTCGCTGGTGTGGCGCCACCCGCCTTGGCCGATGCCTATTCTGGCGCTCCTGTCTGTGTCGTCAATTCGAGCCATGCCACCGTTTCCCGCTCCACTCCCTATGGCACCAATGTCAATTCCGTCAAGGAAGTGCAGTGTTGGCTGAATCGCAGGCGTTCTGCCGGGCTCAGTGTTGACGGCAAGTTCGGTCCCGCCACCGATGCTGCGGTGCGTCAGTTTCAGGCAGCTCAGGGCCTCAAGGTCGATGGGGTCGTCGGCTCGAACACCTGGGGCCGACTGATCTACGGGTCCGGCGGCCCGGCTCCCGTGACGCGAAACGCCAAGGTCGAGGCGGTTGTGGCTTTCGCTGCAGCGCAGGTGGGTAAGCCGTACGTGTGGGCTGCGTCAGGTCCTAACAGCTTTGACTGCTCCGGGCTTACCCTTCGCGCCTATGAGAGGGCTGGGATTACTCTCCCTCGATATTCGGGCGACCAGGCGAAGCGCGGTACGTCTGTGAGTGCAGCGAACCGCCAACGGGGTGACCTGATGTGCTATCCAGGGCACGTTGGCATCTACATCGGCGGAAGTCGCATGATCGATGCATCCAGCTCGCTGAAGCGCGTGGTGGAACGTGCAGTATGGGGAAGCCCCTCCTATCGCCGATTGATCACCTGACGCAAGGCTGTGGAAGCTCGCACGCGGCACTCCATTCAGGGCTGCTGAAGCGCGGTGGCCACTGGTCACCGCGCTTCTGGCGTGACAGGCGCGATTCTCGTCACACGAACAAGCGTGTTCAGTTCATGAGCTCCGGTTCCACGTTCCCCGCCCATCACCCCTTGTCGGTCGCGTGCAGGGGCGGCGTAGCGTGCCACCCATGAGTGATTCCACGGATCAGACCCCCCGCACCGGCGACAGCCCTGACGCGTCCACGGCGCAGCAGTGGCGCAGCGATGACCCCCGCAATCGCCATCCCCGCTTCGACGCGCCCCAGCAGCATCAGCCGGAGCCGGGCCTCGACATCAAGACCGATCCCGTCCCGGACATCGGCCTCGACTCCTACACCGGCCTGGGCCGCCTCGAGGGCCGCAAGGCCCTCGTGACCGGCGGCGACTCCGGGATCGGCGCGGCGGTCGCCATCGCGTTCGCCCGAGAAGGCGCCGACGTCGCCATCGCCTACCTGCCCGAGGAACAGGAGGACGCCGAGCGGGTGCTGCAGGCCATCAAGGATGCCGGGCGCACCGCCGTCGCCGTCCCGGGTGATCTGCTGGATCAGGACTACCGCGACTCGGTGGTGGACGACGCCGCCGCGCAGCTCGGTGGCCTGGACATCCTGGTCAACAACGCGGGCAAGCAGCTGGTCTCCAAGTCCCTCGAGGAGCTCAGCGACCAGCAGGTCTACGAGACCTTCCAGATCAACGTGCTCGCGATGTTCACCCTGTGCCGTTCGGCCCTGAAGCACATGAGCGCGGGCGCGAGCATCATCAACGTGTCCTCCGTCCAGGCGCACAATCCCAACCCGATGCTGCTGGACTATGCGGCCACCAAGTCCGCCATCGCGAACTTCACTAAGGGCCTGGCCCAGCAGGTGGGCGAGCGCGGCATTCGCGTGAACTGCGTGGCCCCCGGGCCAGTCTGGAGCGTCCTGCAGGTCTCGGACGGTCAGCCGAAGGATCGGCTGCCCGAGTTCGGTCACGACTCCCCGCTGGGTCGCGCCGGCCAGCCGGTGGAGATGGCCCCGGCCTTCGTGTTCCTGGCCTGTGGTGAGTCCAGCTTCATCACCGCCGAGACCCTCAACGCGACGGGCGGCACGCCGACGCCCTGATCGGCCGTCACGTCTCCCCGCAGACACGAGTGCGCCGGTGGGCTCAAGCCCACCGGCGCACATGTGTGTGGTTCAGGATGTTCAGACGTCCGCGTCCGGACCGACGCCGGTCACGTCCGCGACGCCGCGCCCTCCATGTAGGGACGCGCGATCAGCAGCCATAGCAGCGAGCCAGCCACCGGGAAGAACAGGATCACGAGGATCCACACCGGGGTTGCCGCGCCGTGCAGATGCGGGGAGCGCAGCACAGAGAGCAACGCCGTCACTACGAGCGCCAGCCACGCGATGACGAGCAGCGCGATGATCACGTAATACAGGGGAAATCCCGTCATGTCTGGTCCCTCACGATCAGGATCGCGCCGCCATCGGCGCGATCAGTAGGCCCACTGTAATGCCGGTCACGTGCTGCGGCGCACGTGGGGGATGACACATGGATCACAGATCGGTAACGTGCAGGGCAACCCCCACTGAAGTGCACCCTGGCCGCCGCATGCCCGGGCGCCGCCGATTCGACGCACACCAAGGAATCACCCCATGTCATCCACCGCTGCACCCACCTCGGACTCGGACGCGCAGCCGCCCCAGGACGCCGCCGACACACGACCCCGCAAGGCCGCCTTCGGCCAGGGCTTCTTCGACAGCATTGAGCGGGTCGGCAACAAGCTGCCCCACCCGGCCACGCTGTTCGCCCTGCTCGCTGTCCTCGTGGTCCTGCTGTCCTGGCTGTTCTCCACGCTGGGCATCACGGCGGAGGATCCGGTGGAGGGCGGCCAGGTGGAGGTCGTGAACCTCCTGGCCCCGGAGGGCGTTCAGTGGATGTTCTCCTCCGCCGTGGATAACTTCATCAACTTCGCCCCGCTGGGCGTGGTGCTGGCCACCATGCTCGGCATCGGCATGGCCGAGCAGTCCGGGCTCATCGGTTCCGTCCTGCGCCAGTTCATCCTCTCTGTGCCGAAGTTCCTCATCACCGCGGGCATCGTGTTCGCCGGCGTGATGTCCTCGGTCGCCTCCGACGCCGGCTACGTCGTCCTGCCGCCCCTGGCCGCGATCCTGTTCATCGCCGTCGGGCGCCATCCGCTGGCGGGCATGGCCGCCGCCTTCGCGGGCGTCTCGGCCGGCTTCAGCGCCAATCTGCTGCTCTCCGGCACGGACGTCATGCTCGGCGAGCTCACCATCGAGGCCGCGGCGACCATCGATCCGGCCTACGCCGAGGGCATGAACCTCGCGATGAACTACTGGTTCATCATCGCCTCGACCTTCCTGCTCACCATCGTGGGCACCCTCGTCAGCCAGTTCATCGTCGAGCCGCGCCTGGGCCCCTGGAAGGGCGAGGGCACGGTGGACAAGGACACCCAGATGGAGCTGACCGGCGTCGAGAAGAAGGGCCTGATCTGGGCCAGCGTGTCCGGGCTGATCACCGTGGCCCTGCTCGCGCTGCTGATCGTTCCGGAGAACGGCGTCCTGCGCGGCGAGGACGGCGGCGTCGTTCAGTCGCCGTTCATGGACTCGCTCGTCGTGATCATCATCATCGCGTTCTTCATCCCCGGCCTGGTGTACGGCATCGTCACCAAGGTCATCCGCAATGACACCGACGTTGTCGATCAGCTCTCCAAGACCCTCGCCGGCATGGCCGTGTTCCTGGTGCTGGCCTTCACCGCCGGCCAGTTCATCGCGTACTTCGCCGAGTCGAACCTCGGCCTGTTGATGTCCGTGATGGGCGCCAACTTCCTTGACTCGATCAATCTGACCGGCATCCCGCTGCTGCTGGCGTTCATCCTGTTCGTCTCGCTCGTCAACCTGGTGATCGGCTCGGCCTCGGCCAAGTGGGCCATGCTTGCCCCCATCATGGTGCCGATCATGATGCAGCTGGGCATCTCACCCGAGTTCACGCAGGCCGCCTACCGCGTAGCGGATTCGTCTACCAACATCCTGTCCCCGCTGATGACCTACTTCGCCCTGATCATCGCGGTGGCCCAGCGGTACGACAAGAAGATGGGCATCGGCTCGCTGATCGCGGTCATGCTGCCCTACTCGATCGCCTTCCTCGTGACGTGGACCGCGATGACGCTGGGCTGGATGGCCTTCGACCTGCCGCTGGGTCCGAATTCGCCGGTCTACTACACCCCGTAGGCTGGGCGCTATGACGGCACAGGACCGTGACCCGGTGGACACCGACCGCCTCTCCCGCGAACTCCAGGACGTCATCAGCACGGTCCGGGAGAACCGGGCGGGGGAGCCTTCCGACTACCTGGTGGACGTCGACGCCCGCGACGCCGACTCGTTCGCCGTCGGGATCTGCACGACAGACGGCGTCGAGGTCTCCGAAGGCCAGGCCGAGGACCGTTTCGCGCTGCAGTCCGTCTCCAAGGCGCTCACCTATGCGGTGGCGCTGCAGGAGGCCGGCCTGGAGAGGGTGCTCGAGCACGTGGGCGTGGAGCCTAGCGGCACCGCGTTCAACGAGCTGTCCCTGCACGACGACGGCCGGCCCTACAACCCGTTGATCAACGTCGGCGCCATCATGGCCCACGCCCTGGTCCCCGGCGATGACGAGGACGCCCGCGTGCGCCTGCTGCTGCAGCGCTACTGCGATCTCGCCGCTGCCGAGCTGCGCATCTCCCAGGACGTGCTCGACGCCGAACTCGAGCGCGCCCACCGTAATCTCGGCCTGGCACACATGCTCGAGGCCTCCGGTCTGCTGCCCGATGAGTCCCACGAGGTGGTCCGCGGCTACCTCGGCCAGTGCTCGGTGGAGGTCACGGTGGGGGAGCTGGCCACGATGGGCGCCACGCTCGCCTCCGGCGGCGTCAACCCGGTCTCCGGCGAGCGCGTGCTCGAGGAGTGGGTGTGCCAGCAGACCATGTCCATGATGCTGGCGTGCGGCATGTACAACGCCTCGGGCCAGTGGATGGCGGAAGTGGGCATCCCCGCCAAATCCGGCGTCTCGGGTGCGCTGCTGGGCGTGGTGCCCGGCGCGCTGGGCATCGCCTCCTGGTCGCCGCGCCTGGATGACAAGGGCAATTCGGTGCGCGGCATTGGGGTCTTCGAGGACCTCTCGCAACGCTGGGATCTGCACGTGCTGCGCCATCGCAATGCGATGCACGGGCTGCGCCAAGCCAAGGGCCAGGCCTGAGCATGGGCGCGCGGACCGGGGCAGCGCAGACGCAGTGGCGCTTCGGCGGGCACATCCTGGGGGTCGGCACCGCCTCGGGCACCCGCCTCGTGGTCGGCATGTGGCGGGGCACGCCGCTCGGGGACTTCGCCGACGTCATGGTCCAGCACGACGACGGCCACCGGCTGCTGCTGGCACCCACCGAGGCGGTCGCTGAGTTCGTCTCCGCGACCTATCACTTCGACGAGGTCCGGATCGAACCCGTGCGGGCCCACGTTCCGCGCCCCGCGCGTGCCGGCGCGAAGCTCACCGTGGAGACCGACACGCTGCAGCTCACCGCCACGCTCGGCCGGCGCTCGCCGCTGGGCTGGGGGTTGCGGGCCCTGCCGCGACCCGTGGCCAGCCATCCGGGCTTCAGCATGTTCTCGGACCCGATCGCGCGCCTGATGCTGCGCGGCGTGCGCACCCGCGGCAGCGCCGGCAGCGGGCGACGCGAGTACTACGGTGCCCTCGACGCCCATACGGTGCGCGCCGTGCGCGCGAACTGGGAGGGCACGGACCTCGGCGCGCTGCGCCGCGTCGAGCCGGCCACCACCTTCGGCTTCTCCTCCACCCCGCCCGCCCCCACGCTGACCCGGATCGTCACCACGGTCGTCTTTTGAGGCCCTGCCGGGCTCGACCCCGCTGGGAGCGGGGGCACGACGACGTCGCCGCGGACCGGCGTCGTGCCCGCCGACGGTGTGAGCCGGTCCGGTTTCCGTCCTCAGCGGATTCGGCGGCTGAGCCGTGCGTGCGTGGCCGTACGCGGAGTAGCGTCACAGACCATGGCCGCCCTGCCGCAGCACGGGCGGCAGAGGACCGCTGACCCCCATGCGAGGAGCACAGAAACCGATGAGCACCGTTGACACCGTGGCCTTTCACGACGGCACCACGATCCCGCAGCTCGGCTACGGCGTGTGGCAGGTCAAGGATGACGTGGCCGCCGACGTCGTCGCCCAGGCCCTGCAGGCCGGCTACCGGCACATCGACACCGCCGCGATCTACGGCAACGAGGAGGGCGTGGGCCGCGGCATCGCCGCCAGCGGCGTGGATCGCTCCGAGATCTTCCTCACCACCAAGGTCTGGAACTCAGACCAGGGCTATGACTCGACCTTCGCCGCGCTGGACGCCTCGTTGGAGCGTCTCGGCACCGACTACGTGGATCTGTACCTGATCCACTGGGCCAAGCCCTCGGCGGGCAAGTACGTGGAGACGTGGAAGGCCCTGATCGAGCTGCAGCAGCAGGGCAAGGTGCGCTCGATCGGCGTCTCCAACTTCCCGCAGGCCCAGCTCGAGGAGATCATCGAGGCCACCGGCGTGACTCCGGTGATCCACCAGATCGAGCTGCACCCCTACTTCCAGCAGCGTGAGCTGCGCGCGTTCGGTGCGCAGCACCAGATCGTCACCGAAGCGTGGTCACCGCTGGGCCAGGGTGGGGAGCTGCTGAACGACCCCGTCATCGTCGAGATCGCCGAGAAACACGGGGCCACGCCGGGACAGGTGGTCATCGCGTGGCACCTGGCCGTGGGCAATGTGGTGATCCCCAAGTCCGTGACGCCTGAGCGCATCGTGTCCAACTTCGAGGGCGCTGCGGTGCGCCTGTCCGAGGACGACGTCGCCGCGATCGACGCCCTCGATCGGGCCGAGGGCCGCATCGGCCCCGACCCGGCCACGATCGAGTTCTGATCCCGTTCTCAGGACCAGGCCACTGCCGTGCCCGCCCGCACCCGAGACCTCGGGACGCGGGCGGGCACGGTGGTAACTTGGACGTAACTGCCTGTGAGCGTTGCGCCCCGCGTGGTGCCCACGCTCGCGAGGCACTGACCATCGAATTTCGCCGAGACCGGAAGGCCCGGAACCCGATGTCCTCTACGGCATACGCCCCCACGACCCACGGCGGCAACCACCCTCAGTCCGCGCACCGCGTGTCTACGCAGACGCGGTCCAGCTCTGTAGTGGACCTGCTCGCCGCGCTGGTCCGACTCCTGCCCCTGCAGGTCAAGGATGAGCTGACCCTGGCGCTGAGCCACGTGAAGTCCAAGGGCGTGTCCCTCGGCATCGCCGTGGCACTGATCGTGGTGGGCCTGGCCCTGCTCGGCGGCATGGCCATCTCCCTGGTGGTCGCCCTGATCGGCGCGTTCGCCGACCCCGGCTTTTGGTTCCCGGCGCTGATGGTGGCCGCCGCGTTCCTCGTGCTCGCCCTGATCCTCATGGGCATCGGTGCCGTCATGATCAAGTCGGCCATGCCGCTGATCCCCGCGGAGACCGTGCGCAACCTCGAGTACGACCTCGGCTACCTCAAGGAGGGCAACGACTTCGACCCGGCCGAGTACGACCGTGTGAAGGCCGAGCGTGCCGAGCGCAAGAGGCTCGACGCGCAGCGCGAGAAGGAGCGCCAGGAGCGCGAGAAGGAAGAGAACAAGCAGGCCAAGAAGCGTGGCGAGGCCATCCCGCACCCCGAGCAGGACGACGCCTCCGAGGCGGAGGTCCGCCGCCGTGCCGAGCTGCGCCGTCGTCATCTGGGCGACATCCGCTCCGGCCTGGACGAGCGGGCCAGCGTCAAGGGGCAGGTGGCCGCCTTCGCCGCGCAGCGTCGTGGCCGTGGCGTCACCACCGAGTCGCGGGGTCTGACCTCGGTGACCGCGCCCTACACCGGTGCCGCACGCGCCGGTGAGCGCACCGCCGAGGCCGAGGACTTCGTCAAGGACCGCTGGCAGCCGCTCGCGCTGCTCGGCGCTGCCGGCACCACGTTCGCCGTCCTCGCCTCCCGCCTGCGCAAGAAGTGAGTGACGGCTCCGCGATGACATCCCCGCAGCGCGCGGAGGGCGCACTGCGGGTCCTGATCGCCGCCGACACCTACCCTCCGGACGTCAACGGTGCAGCCATGTTCTGCTACCGCCTGGCGACCGCCCTGCACGCCCGCGGTCACGAGGTGCATGTGGTCGCGGCCCGCAACGAGCCTGGGCCGGACACCGTGGAGGTGCGCCCCGAGGCCACCGTGCACCGGCTGAAGTCGCACAAGGCGTTCACGCACGAGTACTACCGGCTCGTGTTGCCGTGGCACGCCAAGCAGGGACTGCACCGGGTGCTCGCCGAGGTCCAGCCGGATGTGGTGCACGTGCAGTGCCACTACATGATCGGCGAGGCGGCCATCAATGCCGCCGAACGCCGCCGCATCCGCACGGTGTCCACCAATCACTTCATGCCGGAGAACTTGGAACCGTTCCTGCCGTTCCCGCAATGGTTCCGCAGCATCATCTCCCGCAATTCGTGGCGGGACATGGGCCGACTCATGGGCAAGGGTGCGGTGGTCACGACGCCGACCGCGCTGGCCGCCCGTGCCATGGCCGAACACGCGGGACTGGAGAACGTGCTGCCGGTGTCCAACGGCATCGACGCCGCGAAGTACGAGCTGGGCGAGGGCGAGCAGATCGCCCCGCACCCACATCCGACCGTGCTGTTTGTGGGCCGACTGGCCGTGGAGAAAAACGTCGACGTGCTGCTCCGTGCCCTCGCGGAGCTCGCACAGCGCCGCCCGGATCTCAACGTCCACGCCCAGGTGGTGGGCGATGGCGAGCAGCGCGACGCCCTGCGCGCGGTGGCCGAGGGCGTCGGCGTGAGCGATCGCGTGCACTTCGCCGGTCATGTCACGGACGAGGAGCTGCGCGAGGCCTATCTGCGCGCGGATGTGTTCTGCCAGCCGGGCACCGCCGAACTGCAGTCTCTGGTGACGCTCGAGGCCATGAGCGCCTCGAAGCCCGTGGTCTTGGCCAATGCGCTGGCGTTGCCGCACCTCGCGCAGAACGAGGTGAATGGCTATTTGTTCACGCCGGGCGACCATGAAGATCTGGCGGCCAAGCTGGAAGCTGTGCTCGACCTCAGCGCAGAACAGCGCGCAGAGTTCGGCCGGGCCTCCCATGACAAGGCTCTGCACCACTCGGCGCAGAAGACCGTGGACATCTTCGAACGCCTCTACCGGGGCGAGACCCCGGCCGTGGTCCGCACGCTGCTGTAGGGGGCGTGCGTAGGATGGACGGGCCCGAGGGTGCACGGTTGTGCGGGTCGTTGTCTGCGCCGCGCGCAGTGCGTGATGGAGACCAGCGCGGTCTCATCAGGGGGCGTTAGCTCAGTTGGTCAGAGCAGGGGACTCATAATCCCTGGGTCATCGGTTCAAGTCCGATACGCCCTACAGGAATCGGCCCCCGGCCTGGTGTGATGCCAGGCCGGGGGCCGTCGTCGTACCCCAGCTCCCGCTCCCGGGTGGGCCGTGTCCCCCCCTACCGCTGCGGGGGGGCGCATGGCCCCAGCTCCCCCGCCCCCCGGGCCAGGGGCCCCCCCCCCCG
>JAUNTT010000085.1 GCA_030538555.1 Micrococcus sp. | reverse complement strand
AGGCAACCCCGAAGGCTGCTCCGGCGCGGCGGAAGGCTGCTCCCACGCCGAAGTCGGCCTTGGCGAAGGCTGCTGCCGCTCCGAAGTCGGCCCCGGCTCCGAAGGCCGCGGCCACTCCGCAGACAGCACCGGCGAAGAAGGCCGCACCGGCGAAGGCTCCGGCGCCGACGCAGACGGAGAGCTCCGCCATCACGAAGAGCGAATAACCGCTCCAGCCCCCTTGCGGGGTGTGAGCCTCAGACGGCGCCGTCGGGATTCCCGGCGGCGCCGTTGCTCTGCACGAAGGACCGGTAGATCTCGGCCAGACTCGCCCGCTGGGTCGCGGTGAGCTCCCGTGCGGCGGCGATGGCCTCGAGGACGGGCAGAGGCTCGGGTGCCGACTCGGACGCGGCGTCGTCGTGCGCGTCATCGGCCGTGTCCACGGTGCGCCCCGGGTCGTCATAGAGTTCGTCGACGCTGACGCCGAGCGCCGTGGCGATCCCGGCCGCAACGGCCTCGGAGGGGGCGCGCAGGCCGCGCTCGATCTGCGAGAGGTAGGGATTGGAAATGCCCACCATCGCCGAGACCTGGCGCATCGACATGTCCGCGAGCTTGCGCTGCTGGCGGATGTAGGCGCCCATCAGGCGGCGCTGAGACTCGTTGACCATCGTGTCAGTGTAGATCCGCGTCCGGGAACGGCGGCAGCGCCGTCGCATCCACCCAGGCGGCGAACAGCTCCACCGCGGCCGTGCCGGGCACCCCCGCAAGCTCGGCGTGGCGCCGCACATGCGCACGGAACTGGGCGGCGTCCACGGACGTGAACAGGTGCTCGCGAATCCAGGAGCGCAGCATCGCCGTGAACTGCTCCTCGCCGAGCAGGCTGCGCACGGCGACGACCGTCAGTGCCCCGCGCTTGTACACGCGGTCGTCGAACATGTCTCGCGCGCCGGGATCGCCGAGCACCAGGTCGTGCCCCTGGCGTGCCAGACCGGCCCACGCGGTCCGCGCGTGCTCGAGTACCGTGGCCCGGCCGGAGGCCTCTGACCAGACCCACTCCGCGTAGCAGGCGAAGCCCTCGTGCAGCCAGATGTCTCGCCACCGGTGCAGGGTCACGGCGTTGCCGAACCACTGGTGGGAGAGCTCATGGGCGATCAGCCGCTCTGCCTCCCAATCACCGCTGAGGTGGTTGGTGCCGAAGAGGGACAGCGCGGCGGACTCGAGGGGAATCTCGAGCGGTTCGGCGGCCACCACGGCGGTGTAGACCGGGAACGGGTACGGCCCGAAGCGCTCTTCGAAGACCGCCATCATGGCGTGCTGACTGGCCAGCGCCGTCCGGGCGCGGTGCTCATGCTCGGGTGCCACGGCGAGCTGAATCGGCACGCGCGCACCGTCCTCTGCCGCTTCACCGGCAGCGGCGTCGTCCTCCGGGACGGGCAGCTCCACCAAGCGATAGCGTCCGATCTGCACCGTGAGCAGATACGGAGAGACGGGCTCGTCGAGGCGCCAGCTCCACGTCACCCGCGATCCCTTGCGCCGCACCTCGTGGCCTTGGCCATTGGCGACCGGCAGATACCCGGCGTCGCAGCTGAGGGTGATGGCGGCGGTCACACGCTGACCCGGCGCCTCCACGCACGGGAACCAGGTGGAGGCCCCATGCGGTTGCCCAGCGACGAGCACGCCGTCGGAGAGTTCCTCCCAGCCGATCGTGCCCCAGGCGCTGCGGCGCGGCTTCGGCGTGCCGGCATAGTCCACCGTCAGGGCGATGCGGGTCCCGGCAGCGAGTCGGGCCGGGAACGCCACCACAACGCGGTGCGGGCTGCGGCGGGGCTGGGTCGCGTTGACCCGCACCGGCGGAGCACCCGCCACGCTGAGTTCCACGCGACTGGCCACGAGCTTGTGCAGGTCCAGTTCCACGCCCTTGGTGTCCGCGGTGAGCACCCCGGTGAGGATGCAGCGCCCGCTCAGGCGATTGGCGGCCAGCTTCACATCGATGTCGAGCTCGACGTGCTCGAGCCGCCACGGTGTGCCGCCCACAGTGGGCAGGTACGGGTCCGGGGTGGTCGCGGCATCGGTCTCGAGCGGCCGCGCAGGGACAGTCGGGGTCGGCTCAGGCTCGGGGGAGCGGGGGAGGAGCATCAGGTGGGGTCAGCCTCGGTGGTGGGGTCGTCGGTCTCGGCATCGGGCATGCGCCAGGGGGCCACGGGATTGCCCAGCCACCACGTGGCACGGGGCAGCTCCTCGCCGCGCATCACCAGAGATCCGGCACCCACGGTGCTGGCCTCGGCCAGGCGCGCAGCAGGCAGGATCACGGAGTTCGGGCCCAGGGTGGCGCCCGCGCCGAGCTCCACGGTGTCCAGGGACATCACTCGGTCATGGAAGAGGTGGGTCTGGACCACGCAGCCGCGGTTCACGGTGGCGCCGTCGCCCAAGGTGACCAGGTCAGCCTCGGGCAGCCAGTACGACTCTACCCATGCTCCGTGGCCGATGCGCGCGCCCATCGCCCGCAGGAACCACACCATCGCAGGGGTGCCCGCGGCGGCTCGGGCGAACCACGGCGCGGCCACATACTCGGTGAAGGTGTCCGCGACTTCATTGCGCCAGATGAAGGAGGACCACAACGGGTGTTCCCCCGGGGTGATGGTGCCGATGAACACGCGCTTGGCAACCACCGTCACCGCCGCGGCCACGGCCCCTGCGCTCAAGAGCACGACGCCGCCCAGCAGTGCCGCGAGCCACCAGCCGCCCAGTGCGCTGAGCAGGGCGAGGGCTCCGCCGACCCCGATCAGCAGAACGGCATGGACCAGGACGGGGATGCTGCGCAGCAGCTCCCACCGTGTGCGCGCGCGACGCAGGGCAGCAGGCGGGTCATAGGTCAACGAGGCGTCGGCGCTGACCTCCGTGCGGCGCAGGCGCACCGGCGGTGAGCCCATCCACGAGGTGCCCGCCTTGGTCTTAGGCGGGGTGGAGGACAGCACGGCCACGAGCGAATCGCGCCGCAGGGTGCGGCCCGCCGGGACCATGCCGGAGTTGCCCACGAAGGAACGCTTGCCGACCTTCGTCGGGGCCACGTGGATCCAGCCGTCCTGCAGGTCATAGGAGGAGACCATGGTGTCATCGGCCAGGAACGCACCATCGCCCACCGTGGTGAACTTCGGCAGCAGCACCACCGTCGAGGCCTCGACGCCCTCGCCGACCTCGGCGCCCAGCCAGCGCAGCCACGTGGGCGTGAATCGGGATGCATAGAGCGGGAACAGGTCATCACGAGCGGCGTCGAGCAGTCGCTCGGTCGCCCAGATCTTCCACCCGACCACGGAGCGGCCCGGGTGATGGCCCTCGGTGATGCCGATCGCCAGCAGCCGCACGGCGGCCACCACCGCGAGCATGTGGGTGCCGAACCAGACGAGCGCGAGCAGGGGCGAGACGGCCAGCAGCCGCACCAGCACCAGCAACACGTCACCGGCAGCGGTGCCCGTGTCCACGCCGGTGGGCCACCAGCGCAGGGACCACCAGCCGAGCAGTCCGGCGATCGCCACGGTCGCCAGCGGCAGGGCGGCGAGCAGCGAGGAGGCCAGCGTGGAGAACACGCGCCAGCTCGGCATGGCCGGCGGGGCGGCGTCGGGACTGGTGCGCTTGACCTTGCCGACGCGCACGGCCGGCGACCCGGCGTGGCGGCGTGCCGCGCGCAGGCGTCCGGCCACGGTGGAGCCCGGCTCCACTCGGGCACCCGCGCCAATGCGCGTACCGGGCAGCAGCGTGGACCGGGCCCCGACGACGGCGCCCTCACCGATGCGGATGCGTCCGATCCGCACCCGGTCCCCGTCCACCCAGTAGCCGGAGAGATCGACCTCGGGCTCGATCGAGGCGCCCTCACCGATCTCGAGGAAGCCGGTCACGGGCGGCACGGAGTGCAGATCGACTCCGGGCGCAATCCGGGCTCCCAGCAGCCGCGCGTAGGTGGGCACCCACACCGCGGAGGCCAGGGAGTAGGGGTCGATGAGATCGGTGATGTGCTGGGCCAGCCACAACCGCAGATGCACGCGAGACCCGCGCGGATAGCTGCCCGGTTCCACACCCCGTAGCAGCAGGCGTGCGGCGAGCGCGGCCAGGGCCATGCGGCCCGGCGGGGTCACGAATGCGACCCAGGCAGCCAGCCACCACCCCCACGCCACCGTGGGTGCCGCCGGCGCCACCCCCGTGGCGGAGAGGACGTTGAGCACCAGCGCCACCCACACCAGCAGGCGCAGGGCGGGCAGGATGAACACGGGCAGGCCCACCAGCGTCTGGACCCACTGGGCCCGGCGTCGGGTCCGCGCCACATCGCGCTCCGCGACGGGGGCGATGGCATCGGCACCGGCCAGGTGCTCGACGAGGGCTCCGAAGCGGGGGTGCGCGTAGATGTCCTGCACGGTGGCCAGCGGGTGGCGCTCGCGCAGTCGGCCGACCAACTGCGCCGCGGCGAGGGAGCCGCCGCCGGCCTCGAAGAAGTCCGCCTTGAGACTGCGCGGGGCCGCACCGAGGATGTCCGCCCACTGCTGGCCGATCCAGCCGGTGCTCGTGCTGGCATCGGTGAACTCGTCCGGGGCCTCGCCGGGCTCCTGCTCGGCCCCGGGCAGCGGCCAAGGCAGCGCATCCCGGTCCACCTTGCCGGAGGTCTTGGTGGGCAGGGTCTCCACCAGCGCCAGCCGAGGAATCAGGGCCGCCGGCAACTGCTCGGCCAGCGCCGCGCGGGCCGCACCCAGATCCAGTGGCGACGCCGGGTCCGCGGGCACCAGGTAGCCCACGAGCAGCTGGTTGCCGCCTGCGGTGGCGCGCACCGCCGCGGCCCCACCGTGCACACCCTCGAGGGCCTGGAGGGCGGCGTCGACCTCGCCGAGCTCGATGCGTCGCCCGCCCAGCTTCACCTGATCATCGGCGCGGCCCACGAAGAGCAGCCCGGCGGCGTCGTTGACCACGAGGTCCCCGGAGCGATAGGCGCGGTCCCAGCCCAGCGTGGGCATCGGTGCGTATTTCTCGGCGTCCTTCTGAGGATCCAGGTAACGGGCCAGCCCCACGCCGCCGATGATGAGCTCGCCGGTGGCGCCCTCGGCGACGGGCACGGAGGTGGCCGGGTCCACGACGGCCAGATCCCACCCGTCCAGGGGCAGACCGATGCGCACGGGACCTTCGCCCGTCAGGGGTGCCGCGCACGCCACCACCGTGGCCTCGGTGGGGCCGTAGGTGTTCCAGACCTCGCGGCCACCGTCGGCCAGGCGTGCCGCCAGCTCCGGGGGACAGGCCTCGCCGCCGAAGATCAGCAGGCGGACCTGGGCCAGCGCCTCGGTCGGCCACATGGCCGCCAGGGTGGGGACGGTGGACACCGCGGTGATGCGTCGCTCGGCCAGCCACGGGCCCAGATCCATGCCGGAGCGCACGAGCGAGCGCGGGGCCGGCACGAGGCACGCGCCGTGACGCCACGCGAGCCACATCTCCTCGCACGAGGCATCGAAGGCCACGGACAACCCCGCCAGGACGCGATCTCCGGGGGCGAGCGGGTCATCGGTCAGGAAGATCCGGGCCTCGGCGTCCACGAACGCCGCGGCGCTGCGGTGGCTCACGGCCACACCCTTGGGCTTGCCGGTCGAGCCCGAGGTGAAGATGATCCACGCATCGTCCTCCAGCTCGGGCGCCCGCGGCGCCGGATGGGGGACCTCGGGCGCACCGGTGACGGTGAGCTCGCGCTCGCCGGTCAGGATCCCGGCGACCTCCGCCTCGCCGAACACGGTCCGGGCCCGCTCGTCGGGGTCATCGGCGTCCACGGGCACATACGCGGCGCCGGCGGCGATCACGGCGAGGATCGAGACATAGAGGGCGGTGGTGCCCGAGGGGATCCGCACCCCGATGCGATCGCCGGGCCCCAGCCCGTGGGCCAGTAGGTGGCGCGTGGACTCTGCCACCCGCTCCAGCAGATCGGCGTAGGAGATCTGCTCGGTGCCGTCGTCGAGGGCCGCCGCCTCGGGGTGCTCGGCCGCCGTGGCGGACAGGATGTCGAGCAGGGTACGCGGGGCCGGGCTCTTCAGGGAGCCGGGAAATTGGGCAGGGTGCACGGCGGTACTGGTCACCGAAGATCCTTGAGTTCGTGCGGGAGGGAGGATAAGGACAGGAACAGGGGTGACGCAGCGTGGCGTGTCAGGGCAGGGTGAATAGCACCTTACCCGTGGTCTGGCGACCCTCGAGGGCGGTGTGGGCCGCTGCGGCGTCGTCGAGGGTGAAGCGGGCCCCGATGCTCAGATCGAGGGTGCCCGCGTCCAGGGCATGGAAGAGCTCCTCGCCGCGCCAGGCGACCTCCTGCGGGGTGCGCGTGTAATGCACCAGCGCGGGTCGGGTGACGTAGAGCCCGCCGGCGGCATTGAGTCGCTGCAGATCGAACGGCGGGACCTGTCCCGAGGCGCCGCCGAAGAGCACGAGGGTCCCGCGGACGCGGAGCACGGCCAGCGAGTCCTCGAAGGTCGCCTTCCCGACGCCGTCGAACACGACGTCGGCGCCCTCGCCTTCGGTGAGCTCCGCGACCGTGTCCACGAGCTCGGGGTAGTCCACGGCCGCGGTGGCCCCGGCGGCGAGCGACTGCTCGCGCTTGGCCGCGGTGGAGGCGGTGGTGATCACGCGTGCCCCGCGCTGGTGGCACAGCTGGGTCAGCAGCAGCCCGACGCCGCCGGCCCCTGCGGTGAGGACCACCGTGTGACCGGACTGGACCGGGAAGGTGGAGCGGCACAGGTAGTGGGCCGTCATGCCCTGCAGCGGCACCGCAGCGGCCTCCACGAGATCGAGGTCCTCGTTGACCTGGAGCACGTGGGTGGCCGGGGCCACGAAGTGCTCGGCATACGTGGCCCGGGCCGATGCCGTGGCGATGCGGTCGCCGAGGCGCACCCCGTGCACGTCCGGGCCCAGCGCCACCACGGTGCCGGAGCCCTCCGTGCCGGGCGTGAACGGCAGCTCGACGGGGTACACGCCGGAGCGCTGATAGGTCTCGATGAAGTTCAGGCCGGCGGCGGCCGTCTTCACGAGCACCTCACCGGGGCCGGGCGTCGGGACGGCCGTCTCGGTCCACGCCAGGACCTCCGGTCCGCCGGTCTCGGTCACGACGACGGCGTGGTGAGTCTCGGGGACGCTCTGCTCGGGGTTCGTCATGGCACCCAGGGTACTCGGGCGCCGCGATCGCGTGCGCGAATAGATATTCGATGGGCCGCATATATGGGGTAGGGTGTCGGCATGAGCTTCACCGTCGCCGTCTCAGGGGCCACCGGCTACGCCGGAGGCGAGGTCCTGCGCCTGCTTACCGGTCACCCCCACGTGAGCATCGGCGCCGTCACCGCGCACTCGCAGGCGGGTCAGCGACTGGGTGCCCTGCAGCCTCATCTGCACGCCCTCGCCGAGCGCACGCTCGAGGAGACCACGGCCGAGGTCCTGGCCGGCCACGACGTCGTCGTCCTCGCGCTGCCCCATGGCGCCTCCGCCGAGGTCGCCGCGCAGCTCGAGACGCTCAGCCCCCAGACCCTGGTCATCGACGCCGGTGCGGACCACCGCCTCGAGGACCCCCAGGCCTGGACGCAGTTCTACGGCACTGAGCACGCGGGAACCTGGCCCTACGGCCTGCCGGAACTGCCCGGAGCCCGCGCGGCGCTCGCCACCACCCGGCGCATCGCGGTGCCGGGTTGCTATCCCACGGCCAGCATCCTCGCCCTGGGCCCCGGTTTCTCCGCGCGACTGCTCGAGCCCGCGGACGTGGTGATCGTGGCCGCCTCCGGCACCTCCGGGGCCGGCAAGGCCGTCAAGCCCCACCTGCTCGGCTCCGAAGTCATGGGGGCCATGAGCCCCTACGGCGTGGGCGGCGGGCACCGCCATACGCCGGAGATCGAACAGGGACTCGGGTGGCTCGCCGGGCAGCGCGTCCAGGTGTCCTTCACCCCCACCCTGGCCCCCATGCCCCGCGGCATCCTCGCCACGGCCACCGCCCGCCTGCGTGAGGGCATCGACCCGGCCCAGGTGCGCGCGGCGTGGGAGGAGGCGTACGGGCAGGAGCGCTTCGTGCACGTCCTACCCGAGGGGCAGTGGCCCACCACGGCGTCCGTGCTCGGCTCCAACCATGTGCAGCTGCAGGTGGCCGTGGACGAGCGCGCGGGCCGCGTCATCGTCACCAGCGTCATCGACAACTTGACCAAGGGGACCGCCGGCGGTGCCGTGCAGTCCATGAACATCGCCCTGGGACTCGATGAGTTCGCCGGGCTCGAGCAGCAGGGAGTTGCCCCGTGAGCGTCACCGCCGCCGCCGGATTCCGGGCCGCCGCCGCCACCGCCGGACTCAAAGCCTCCGGCCGCCCGGATGTGGCCGTCGTCGTCAACGACGGTCCCGAGCACGCCGCCGCCGGCGTCTTCACCACCAATCGGGTGGCCGCCGCACCCGTGCAGTGGTCGCGCCAGGTCCTCACGGACGGGCGAGCCGACGCCGTCGTGCTGAACTCCGGCGGCGCCAATGCCGCCACGGGAGCGCAAGGATTCGCCGTCACCCACCGCACCGCCGAGCTGCTCGCCGCGCAGCTCGGGATCTCCGCCGGCGACGTCGCGGTGTGCTCCACGGGACTGATCGGCGAACAACTGGACACCGCCCGCCTGTTTCCGGGGGTCGAGGCTGCCGTCGCCGATCTCGCCGCCGAGGGCGGACCGGATGCGGCGGTGGCCATCATGACCACGGACACCGTGGCGAAGCAGGCCCAGGCCAGCGGCGAGGGCTACACCGTGGGCGGCATGGCCAAGGGTGCCGGCATGCTCGCCCCGGGCATGGCCACGATGCTCAGCGTCATCACCACCGATGCGCGCCTGCCCGCCGAGGTCCTGCAGCAGGCCCTCACCGAGGCGACCCGCACCACCTTCAACCGCGCCGACTCGGACGGCTGCATGTCCACGAATGACACCGTGCTGCTGCTCGCCTCGGGCGCCAGCGAGACCAGCCCCGATCCCGTGGCCTTCACCGCGGTGCTGCGCCAGGTCTGCGCGGATCTGGCCCGCGCGCTGATCGCCGACGCCGAGGGTGCCCACCATGAGATCGCCGTGCGCGTGATGCACGCGAGCACCGAGGACGCCGCCGAGGCGGTGGCCCGCGCCGTGACCCGCTCCAATCTGTTCAAAGCAGCCGTGTTCGGCCAAGACCCCAACTGGGGCCGGGTGATCTCCGCCGTCGGCACGGTGCCCGAGGACGTCGCACCCTACGACGCGACCATGCTGGATGTGTGGTTCAACGGCGTTCAGGTCTGCCGCCAGAGCGGACCCGGTGAGGATCGCGCTCAGGTCGACCTCTCGGCCCGTGAGGTGTCCGTGGTCATCGACCTGCACGCGGGCGATGCGGAGGCCACGGTGTGGACCAATGACCTCACGCACGACTACGTGCACGAGAACTCCGCCTACTCCACCTGAACCGCCCGACGGCGTCCACCCCGCCACGGTCTCGCCCACCCCGCACATCCGCCCTGTCCGACCCCGCCACCCCAGGAGACGCGCATGGTCACCGACCACGATCCGGACCCCAGCACCGCCTCAGCACCCGTGCTCTCCACGTCCGAGCGCCTCGATGCTGCCGCGAGCAAGGCGGAGGTGCTCATCGAGGCCCTGCCCTGGATCCAGCGCTTCGCCGGCAGCGTCATGGTCATCAAGTACGGCGGCAACGCCATGGTGTCCGACGAGTTGCGCCGGGCGTTCGCTGAAGACATCGTGTTCCTGCGCCACATGGGCGTGCAGCCGGTCGTCGTGCACGGCGGGGGACCTCAGATCAACGCGATGCTGGACCGGCTGGGCATCGAGTCCGAGTTCCACGGCGGACTGCGCGTGACCACGCGGGAGGCCATGGATGTGGTGCGCATGGTGCTCACCGGTCAGGTGGGTCGCGAGCTGGTGGGCCTGATCAACTCCCACGGACCGTACGCGGTGGGCTCCTCGGGCGAGGACGCCGGACTGTTCCGGGCTCGCCGCACCGGCACCGTGGTGGACGGGGTGCCCGTGGACCTCGGCCTTGTGGGTGAGGTGGTGGGCGTGGACCCGCAGGCGCTACGCAGCGTCATGGCCGCCGGGCGGATTCCCGTGGTCTCCTCGGTCGCCCCGGAGATCGACGACGACGGCGAGCCCACCGGTGAGGTCCTGAACGTCAACGCCGACACGGCCGCGGCCGCCCTGGCCGCTGCCCTGGGGGCCAGCAAGCTCGTGCTGCTCACGGATGTGGAGGGCCTCTACGCGCGCTGGCCGGACAAGGACTCGCTGATCAGCTCGCTCACGGCCGGGCAGCTGCGGGAGCTGCTGCCCACCCTGGCCTCGGGCATGATCCCCAAGATGGCCGCGTGCCTCGAGGCGGTCGAGGCCGGCGTGGAGCGCGCCCACGTGGTGGATGGTCGCCGCCCCCACTCCATGCTCCTTGAGGTGTTCACCTCGGCCGGCGTGGGCACCCAGGTGGTGCCCGATGCCGACCCGCCGACGCTGTCCAGCCCGACGCCGAACAGGAACCCGTGATGAGTGACGACACTGGGATGAGTGATGACAGCGTGACGAGTGA
>JAUNTT010000084.1:4623-10662 GCA_030538555.1 Micrococcus sp. | reverse complement strand
CCCGTTAGCGCTCGGCGGCCGCGCCGACGCGCTCCACGTGCCTCGCATGAATCTGGTGGATCAGCTCGATCAGGGCACAGGCCACGGCGGCGATGACCAGCGAGGCCACCACCACGTTCGTCGGCGGGAGCTCGAGCTGGTGGTACCAGCGGGAGGCCGGGACCAGCACCACGAGCGCCAGCACGGTGTACATCGAGAGGATCAGCGCCACAGTCACGCGGCTCAGCGGGCGGGCGATGGTGCCCAGCACCCACAGCCCGGACAGGGTCAGGGTGATCATCGCGGCGGTCTGCAGCTGCTGGGTGCTCAACGGGATCTCCTGCCAGCGCAGGTAGCCCACCAGCGTCACCATCGCCGCGAGGATCACGGTGCCGCACGGGATCGCGAAGCGCAGGGCCCGCCCCAGGAACCCGGGGACGTAGCGGCGCGCATTCGGCAGCAGCGCGAGGAAGAACGTGGGCAGGCCGATCATGATGAAGTCCACCGTGGAGGCCTGCCGCGGGATCAGCGGGAACTGCCACGCCAGCAGGGAGAACACCACGCCGAACATCAGCGCATACGTCGTCTTCGTCAGGTAGATGTGGGCCAGGCGCTCCATGTTCGCGATGACCTTGCGGCCCTCGCCCAGCACGGACGGCAGCCGGTCGAAGCGGCCATCGAGCAGCACCATCCGGGACACGGCCTTGGTTGCCGGCGCCGCATTGCCCATCGCGATGCCCAGATCCGCGTGCTTGAGCGCGAGCGCATCATTGACGCCGTCGCCGGTCATCGCCACCACGTGCCCGCGATCCTGCAGCGCCAGCACCATGTTCTTCTTCTGCTCCGGGGTGACGCGGCCGAACACGGTGTTCTCCTGCATCACCTGCGCCAGCTCCTCGCGCTCGGCCGGCAGGGTGCGCGCATCCACGGCGTCACCCTCGATGTCCATGCCAACCTCGCGGGCCACCGCGGCCACGGTGCGCGGATTGTCGCCGGAAATCACGACGAGGCGCACGCCCTGCTCGCGGAAGTAGTCCAGCGTCTCGGCGGCATCGGCGCGCACGTTCTCACGGAACGTCAGCACGGCAGCCACCTCGCGACCGCCGGGCAGCGTCTCGCCCTCCAGCGGCGTGGCACTCCAGCACAGCAGCATGGTGCGCAGTCCGGTGTCGGCCTGCTCGGCACACTGCTTCCCGACGGCGGCCGTCCGCTCTGCGCCGAGATGCTCGGCATCCAGCAGGGCTTCGGGAGCGCCGAGCAGCCACGTCCCGGCCAGCTCGGGGGTGTCCGCCTCAGTGTCACCGTCGAACTGCACGCCGGACCAGCGCCGGGCGCTTGAGAAGGCGACCATGCCGGCGGGCAGCACGGACGTCGTCGCGGGGAAGGGGGTGGCCAGGGCCTGCGCGGTGGGGTTGGCGTCCGGGTCGGAGCCGAACCAGCCCAGCACGGCGCGGCACGCCGGGGTCAGCGCCTTGGCCTCGCCCGCCGCACCCGAGCCGACCGCACCCTCACCGACCGCACCGGCCGGCGGGACGGCGTCGTGCAGGGAGACACCGCCCTCGGTGAGCGTGCCGGTCTTGTCCAGGCACACAGTGTCCACGCGGGCGAGGACCTCGACGGCGGGCTGCTCCTGGATGAGGACCTGCCGCTGGGCGAGCTTGAGCGCGGCCACCGCGAAGGAGATGGTGGTCATCAGGGCCAGGCCCTGCGGGATCATCGACGTCACGGCGGCCACTGAGGCGACCAGCGCGGGCTCCAGCGCCACCTCGCGCGGCGAGTTTAGGGCGAGATCCCACCCGCCGGCGGCGATCATCTGGCCGTTGACGATCACCGCGATGATGGGGATCAGGCCGATGGTCAGCCACAGGGCGACCTTCTCGAGTGCCCCGCGCAGCTCGGAGCGGATGGCGGAGAACTGGCGAGCCTCCGCACTCAGCCGGGCCGCATGGGAGGACGCACCCACGCCGGTGGCGCGCACCAGGCCGATGCCGGCCACCACGGAGGATCCGGAGAGCACGTCATCACCGGGGTTCTTCGGCACCGGGTCGTTCTCGCCGGTCAGCAGGGACTCATCGAGGTCCAAGCCCTCGGAGGTCAGCACCTCGCCGTCCACGGGGACCTGGTCGCCGCGGCGCAGCACCACCACATCATCGAGCACGATCTCGGCCATCGGCAGGGCCAGCCGTTCGCCGGCGCGCACCACGATCGCGTCATCCTGATTGAGCAGCGCGATCCGGTCCAGCTTGCGCTTGGCGGAGTATTCCTGGATGACGCCGATCACCACATTCGAGACCGCGGCAATGCAGAACAGCAAATCCAGCCAGCGGCCCAAGACAATGACGACCACCGCGCACACGAAGATCGCCAAGTTGAACAGCGTGAGCACGTGCACGCGCAGGATGGTGGCGAGGCTGCGTGAGGTGTCTTTGGGCTGCGCGTTGGTCTGACCGGCGGCGATGCGCTCCTGGACCTCGGCGGGGGTCAAACCCCCGACATCAATGGCCTGATCTGCCGCCGTGGTGCGCACCTGCGTTGCCCTTCCTCAGTGTGGGGCGACGGGCGGGCCATGGCGCCGCGGGGTCTCCCATGATGGTCTCGCGATGAGCCTACGCGCCTGCAAGGTCAGGCCACATCAGCCCAAAGGGGGAGATTTGTCTGGCCTGTGCATCGACGTTTGGCGTAGGTGCCCCGCGACCTTCCAGGTCAGAGGAACTCGAGCGGATCGAAGTCGTCGACGTCGATCACGCGCAGGCGCTGCAGCGGGGTGTCGAACGCGCCGACCTGGTGCTCGAGATCCCACACCTCCACGCCCGGAATCGAGCGCAGGCCCTGGGACATGAACTCCTCGAAGCCGACCAGGGCCAGGCGGCGTTCGGGCTTCTCGGCCAGGACGTTCATGTGCTCGAGGAAGTCGACGTCCTGGCTGGCCAGCACGACGTCGTCGCTGCGGTCCGCCAGGGCGTCCAGCGTGCGCTGAATGCCGATGTCCACGACCTTGCCGGACCCGCGCAGCAGGATCGGCTGGTAGCCCATCTGGCTCAGCGCCTGCACAAACGCGAAGGGGACCTCACCGTCCACGGCCAGGAAGAACAGTGCCCTCACGGACTGGCCCCAGCGGTCCTCGATGAACTGCAGCAGCCGGTTCCAGCGCGGGCGCTCCTCCGGGTGTGGGCGCCGCTTGAGAATCGACATGCCCAGAGTGGCGTCGAGGTTCTCGCCGTCGACGAGGAGGTAGGTCTGCTGCTCGATCACACTGCGAGCTTACCGGGACCGAGATCAGACGCGGCACGGATCCGGACTCGGCACGCGACGAGCCGGCGTCGGGAAGAGGATCCCGACGCCGGCCCGGTGGCGATCAGTGGGAGATCAGTTGGTGCCGAGGACGTCGATGCCCCAGGCGGCCGGCATGATCAGCAACACCGCCGCGAGCAGCAGCACCAGCGCGATGATGTTCAGGGCGAAGCCCACGCGCACCATCTCCGTGATCTTGACCTTGCCCGTGGCGAAGAGCACCGCATTGGGTGGGGTGCCCACCGGCAGCATGAACGCGCAGTTGGCGGCCATGGCGGCCGGAACCATCAGGGCGAACGGGTGCAGACCGACGGACACGGCGAAGGCGGCCATGACCGGCAGGATCATGGTGGCGGTCGCGGTGTTCGAGGTGATCTCGGTCAGGGCCAGCACCAGGGCGGTGGCCACGATGATGATCAGCAGGGAGTTCATGCCCTGCAGGCCCAGCAGCTGCTCACCGATCCACTCGGAGAGACCGCTCTGCGTGAAGCCCGCGGCGATGGCCAGACCGCCGCCGAAGAGCAGCAGGATGCCCCACGGGATCTTGACGGAGTCTTCCCACTCGAGCAGACGCGTCGAGGGCTTCTTCTCGCCCGGGGCGGTGGCGCGGGCCGGGATCAGGAACAGCAGGGTGGTGGCCACCACGGCGATCATGCCGTCGGTGAGGCTCGGGAAGATGTCCTGCCACAGGAAGGTGCGGGTGATCCACATAAAGGCGGCGAAGACGAACACGATGCCGACGCCGATCTCCTGGGGCGACATCCGTCCCAGGCCGCGGCGCTGCTCGCGGATGACCTCGGCGCCGCCGGGCAGCTGCTTGAGCTTCACCTTGAAGGAGATGTTGGTCATGTAGAGCCAGGTCAGGGCCAGCAGAACGACGACGACGGGCACGCCGACGACCATCCACTGCGCGAAGCCGATGGTCTCGCCGGCCAGATCGGCCGAGGTGGCGGCGAGGATGGCGAGCGGCGGGGTGCCGATCAGGGTGCCGAGACCGCCGATGGTGGCGGCGTAGGCGATGCCGAAGAGGATGGCCTTCTCGAAGTGGTGCAGGTCGCGCTGGTGCTCGGCACCGCGCAGCGACTGAGCCGCCTGGTGCGCCACGGCGAGACCCACGGGGATCATCATCATGGTGGCCGCCGTGTTGGAGACCCACATCGACAGGAACGCGGTGGCGACCATGAAGCCCAGGATGATGCGCTTGGGGCTCACGCCGAGGGCGCTGACGATGTTCAGCGCGATGCGCTGGTGCAGATTCCACTTCTCGAGGGCGATCGCGATGGCGAAGCCGCCGAGGAAGAGGAAGATCGTGTCATTGCCGTAGGCCGAGACGACGTCGGAGCCCGTCATCGCGCCTGTCAGCGGCAGCAGGACGATGGGCAGCAGCGACGTGGCCGGGATCGGGATGGCCTCGGTGATCCACCAGGTCGCCACCCACAGGGTCACGGCGAGCACAGAGCGGCCCTCGGGGGACAGGCCCTCGGGGGCGAAGATGAACTGGAAGATGATGAACAGCAGCGGGCCGAGGATGAGGCCCGTCAGTTTGGCCGGGGTGTAGGCCGGGCCGGCCGGCGTGCTGCCGCCGTCCGTGGTGCCGCCGCCATCGGCGGCCTTGCCGGCGCCCTTGCCGGTCATGCCCGACGACGCCGCGGCGTTCTTCTTCGAGGTGGCGGTGGCACCGACGCGGTCTCCGGAGGCGGAGGCGGCCGTCTCGCGGCGCAGCACTTTGAGGGTGAGCAGGTCCTTGGTCTGATCATGGGACCGCCACAGCGCGTTCCACGCCGCGGCAGGGTTCAGTGCGGTCACGGGGTTCCCCTTAGTCGAGATGCGAGTGATCGACATCACGGTAAGGCGTCGAGGGCATGCTGGACGCACCCGATGCGAAACATTTCGCATGTCGGACGCCTGGGGGTACGGGTCACGCGAGCGTGGGTGTCGCGCTACCGACCGGCGGGCGGCTGTGCCGGTGGCATCTCTGCGGTCACCTCGGCGATCGACGCGTAAGTGTGGGCCATCGCCGAGACCGCCGCCAGCATGCGGGTGTGGGCGTGCGTGCCCAGCAGAACGGAGCGTGCCACCGCATCTCGCGAGGCCCCGCCGGGCAGGACGCCGCCCACGTTCGCTCGGGCCAGCGGGGTGACCGCCATGGCGTGCGCCGCGAGGGAGTCCGCGGAGACACTCACTCCTTCATCCTTCAGGGCGCGGAGGGTCTCGACCATTGACGCGCGGGCTCGGGTGGGGATATTGGGCCACCCCATGAGTCGGGCGAGGTGGGCGGCGGTGGCCTCAGCGTCGTCGTCGGGACTGCCGGGCGGCTGGCGGGACGCCGCCGGATCCAGTCCGAGCGCCACGCACTGACACGCCTCCATGACGTCCAGCAGCGGGACGTCGGTGTTGTCGATGAGGCGCGTGACGTGGCGGATCTGCGTCAGGGGTGCGCGGACCAGGTGACGCATCGTGCGGATGAAGGCAAGGCGCTCGAGGTGGCGGTCCTCGTAACTAGCCGTCGTGGCGTTCTTCAGGCGCCCCGGAGGCAACACGCCCTCGCGGAGGTAGAACTTGATGGACGCGGCACTGATGCCGCTCCGGGCGGCGAGCTCCTGCAGCTTCACGGGTGGGCTTCTCTCAGCGTCGGCTCGGATAGTGCGGAGGCCGTCCGCTCTCCACGGTGACGGCATCGGATAGCGCTTCTATCTTAGTGACATGAGCAGCCTCCTCAGCCTCATCACCGCCCTGCAACCCGTCATCATCCCCGTCCACGCCGCCGCG
>JAUNTT010000084.1:0-4613 GCA_030538555.1 Micrococcus sp. | reverse complement strand
CGGCCACCTCTGTCCTGCTGATCGGCCCCGTCAACGTCCTGCGACGCCGCCGCGACGCCCGGCACCGTGCCCTGGGGCGTGGCTGGGTGGCCGCGATGTACCTGACCTGTGTGTCCGGCATGGTCATCTACTCGCTCAACGGAGGGTTCACCCTCTTTCACGCGCTGGCGATCTTCACCTTCGCCACCACCACCCTGGGCGTCGTCAACGCGCGGCGAGGTAAGATTCGGGCGCACGCGGGGAACATGATCGGCGGCTACCTGGGGGCGCTGGCCGCCGGGATCTTCGCGGCAGCCGTGCCGGCGCGGTTTATCCCGACCCTGTTCGTGCACGAGCCGATGGTCTTTGCCGCCGCCCTCGGCGCGATCGTGGTTGCCTGCACCGCGTGGGTGCTGTGGGTGTTCACGCACGTGCCGGGCGGAACGGCACGCCACGCCCGCAACGACCGCCACCCGCGGCGGCCGAGGCGGCCGCGGCGGGTGGGGCGCGCCGTCGTGCCTCAGCGCTTCTTGTAGAGCGCCTTCTTCTGGAAGGTCGGCTCCGAGGTGACCAGCAGGCCGAGGTTGCGGAAGATGCTCTCATCCACGCTGCCCAGGATGGTGGTGGTGTGCACATCGCAGCCGGCCAGGTGCTTGAGGGCGTCGACGGCGGCGCGCGCTCGGTCATCCGTGGCCGCGGAGACTGAGAGGGCGATGAGCACCTCGTCCGTGTGCAGGCGAGGATTCTTCGAGCCCAGGTGCTCGGTCTTCAGCGTCTGGATCGGCTCGATGGCCTCGGGGGAGAGCAGCAGGGCGTCCTCGTCGATGCCGGCGAGCACCTTGAGGGCGTTGAGCAGCATGGCAGCGGAGCAGCCCAGCAGGGGGGAGGTCTTGCCGGTGACGATGGTCCCGTCCGTGAGGCGCACCGCCGAGCCGGGTTCCCCGGTGCGAGCCTGCACGGCCAGGGCCGCGTCCACCACGGGGCGGTCCTCCGAGCTCAGACCCAGGCGGGACATCACGAGCGCGATCCGCTCGGAGACCTCGTCGTCCTGGTCGGTCAGCGCCTCATCCACCACGGCCTTGTAGTAGCGGCGAATGATCTCCTGCTCGGCGGCGGCGCGGCAGACGGCGTCGTCGGTGATGGCATAGCCGGCCATGTTCACACCCATCTCCGTGGGGGAGACGTAGGGGGAGGAACCGGTGAGCTTCTCCAGCAGGGCGGCCAGCAGCGGGAAGACCTCGACGTCGCGGTTGTAGCTGGTGACCTGCTCCCCGTGGGCGGCCAGGTGGAAGGGGTCGAGGAGGTTGATGTCGTCGAGGTCCGCAGTGGCGGCCTCGTAGGCCACGTTCACGGGGTGCTCGAGCGGCAGGTTCCAGATGGGGAAGGTCTCGAACTTCGCGTAGCCGGAGGTGATGCCGCGGGCGTGGTCGCCGTAGATCTGGCTGAGGCACGTGGCGAGCTTCCCGGAACCGGGCCCGGGGGCGGTCACGACGACGAGGTCCCGCGTGGTCGCGGAGTGCTCATTGCGGCCGAAACCCTCCTCGGAGACGATGCGTGCGGTGGCGTGCGGGTAACCCGGGATGGTGCGGTGCCGGGCGACCTTGAGCCCGAGCCGCTCGAGGCGCTGCAGGAAGGCCATGGCCCGGTGATTGGCGTCGTCGAGCTGGGTGACGACGATGTGCTCCACGAGGAAGCCGCGTTCGCGGAAGACGTCCACGAGGCGCAGGACGTCGTCCTCATAGGTGATCCCGAGGTCCGCGCGGACCTTGTTGCGCTCGAGGTCCTTGGCGTTGAAGCAGACGAGGATCTCGGCCTCGTCCTTGAGCTGCTCGAGCATCGCGATCTTGTTGTCCGGCGTGAATCCGGGCAGGACGCGGGAGGCGTGCAGATCGTCGAAGAGCTTGCCGCCCATCTCCAGGTAGAGCTTGCCGCCGATCTGCTCGCGGCGGGCCTGAATGTGCTCGGACTGCAGGGAGATGTACTTCTCCCGATCGAAGCCGACCGGGTGCGGTGGGGGAGTGGGGGACTCGACCGCGGCGGAGGCGGAGGCCTCGGTTTCGGGAGTCTGCGAGGGGTCAGTCTCGCTGGTCGACGGCTGCTGGGTCTCAGGGTGTTCAGACGTAGCGGTCATGTCCGACCACCCTACTCCCGGTGTGTGGCGGGCAGGTGACCCGGGGTGTTTCCAGCGTGTGACGGGAGCCTGAGTGTCAGCCCGGTGGGCGGCTGCTTAGCCGCGTAGTTCCTCGAGGATCTTCTCGGCGAGGCGGGCGGCGTCGTCGGCAAAGGTGTCCAGGTTCACGGGCTCGCCGGAGGTCTGGGTGTCCTGGATAGAGATCGAGACGTTGCCCGAGTCCACCACGAAGGAGTTGATGGAGACTCCGGTCTCGCCGCCAAAGGTCAGGCTGGCCTGCTGGGCCCGTGCCTCCTGACCGTCCACGGTGCGCGTGGTCTGGGCGTCGCCCTCGCCGTCGGTGGCATCACAGGCGGTCTGCATGTCCGTGTAGGCGGTGCGCGCAGACTCGGCGGAGGCCGTGTCGTCAGAGATGGCGACGATCGCCAGACGGCGGTCCATCACCCCGCCCTCACGCTCCTGGGTCCCGACGACGATGCCCTGCGTGGAGTCGGCGATCTCCGCTTCATAGAAGTCCCAGGCGGCCTTGCAGTCCTCTGAGTAGGCGTACTGCCCGGGACGGGCCTGCTCCATGGCGTTCTCCGGCATGTCCGCGAAGGCCTGCGTCTCGACCGTGGCGTCCTCCCCGACGGCGGCGGTCATCGCCGTCTGCAGCGCCTCGGGATCCCATGCCACGTCCTTCGGTCCGGACGACGTACAGCCGGCCAGGCCGGCGGCCAGGGCGAGGGCAGTGAGGCTGGCGCCTGCGGTCTTCAGGGCTGCGTGTCGCATGGCTGGGCCTTCCGGGGTGGGTGACGGGTGCGGGGTGGGGCTGGCGGCGGTGGAGCTGTGGAGCTGGACGCCGCGGTGGGGCTGTGGATAACTCTGATGCGGGTGGTGCGGGGATCTCTAGTGTGGACCGCATGGTGGAGAGAGGGAAACACAGCGCAAAGATCTGCGGTCTGACGGCGGCCGTGATGCTGGCCGTGGCGGGGTGCACGAGTGATCCGGGGGGAGCATCGGGATCTCCGGGCGCAAGCGCGCCGGAGGCAACGGGGCTGGCATGGGAGCCGGAGCGCATTGGGCAGCGCTTGCAGGAGCAGTTGGGCTGGGACGGTGCCACCGTCGCGGTGACCGAGGCATCCGAGCTGGTGAATCGGGGTGAGGGCGGCCGGTTGACGGTGGTCAATGCCGAGCCGATGCCCACGGCCACCCAGGAGTGCCGCGACGCCTACGCGGACAACGACGCGGTCTTCGACGACGTGGTCGCCGGCGAGGTGAGGGTCGCCCGGGCGGAGCCGGAGGAGACGGTCAGCGTCCTGGTGTTCCGGGATGGACAGGCTGCGCGGGAGCTGTGGGAGGCCGATGCGCGGGTGCTTCAGCGGTGTGGGGTGACGCTCGCCGGCAGCCAGGAGTACTCGCGGGAGTATGCGCTCTGGACGAGCGTCGGCGCATTGCCCGCCCAGCACCTGCAGACCACGATCCCGGTGGGGGACATGTATGACGCCACCGCCCTGACGACCCGCACCCTTGACGCTTGGGCTGGTGGGGTGATGATTCGCGATGTCTCGGGTGGGGTCATCGGCGAGGTGCGCTCCGTGGACGACTATGTGGCCGAGCGCGGGGAGCGCCTGGCCGGGGTCGTGGCTGCCCTTGAGCTCGACGCGTCGGGGGATGACGTTGCCACACCCGTGCTACCGCACACTACCTGGACCCTAGCCGAGTTCGGCGATTTAACTCCCGAGCAGATCCAGGATGTCCTCCAGTCGATGATGGGTGTCTCCTTCGATGTCTACATTGAGCTCGACGAGGACGGAGAAGACGACGCGGTGGACGAGTCGGACTCTGAGAACGTGGACGAGTCGGACTCGGGCAACGAGGGTGTGTCGGAGGAGGCAGCCGAGCAGAGGCTGCGCCAGGCCTACAGCACGGACGCCTGCGACAATGCGTGGACGGTGTCTGGGGAGACGCGTGAGGAGCATGAGCTCGGGTATGTCGAGGCACTGGACACCGCCGAGGGAGTCGCGGCGGGTCGAGCCCTGGCCACCTACATGTACCGCAGCGCCGAGGGTGCTCTCGAGGACCGAGACCGCACTGAGCAGCGGCGCGCGCTGTGTGGCTACAGGGACACATTCAGCGATGTCGATGGCCAGACCAATGAACGGATCGTGAACTTTGACGACTTCGACGCCATGGTCTGGACTGCGGTCTTCACGGGATGGGACGACCTCGAGGGTGAATCCATGATCGTGCGGAGGTCGACGGTGCGCGTGGGTGATCTGCGGATCCACTACGGCGAGCGCACGCTGGCTGAGGCGGCTCGATCCGATGACGAGTTCGACGCGGAGCTGGGGCGCCGGGTGGACCGGCTACTGTCCCTACTGGCGAAGGAGGGTGGCGTGGCGGATCCGTTCGACGGTGCTGACCCGAGGGATGAGGCACAGTCCTCGTCACCGGAGCCATCCGAGGGTGCGGCCGAGGAGAACGCTGACGAGGATACGCAGTAGTCGCCGGGGAGTTGCGC
>JAUNTT010000083.1 GCA_030538555.1 Micrococcus sp. | reverse complement strand
CAGCCCCGCGGGGTCAGGTGCTGCGAGACCGCGCGGGACATGACGCCGATCAGCCCGACCGCGGAGACGGCAGCGAGTCCCAGTCCCAGCCATAGGTCCCCGCCGGAGATCATCCACGTGCTGAGCAACACGGCGAAGAGGAAGATCGCCGTGGCCGCCGCGCGACTCCAGGAACGGGCGCGCCACAGGCCGAGGGCGGTCATCGCCAACCACGCCGTCAACGCCGCGTACATCACGACGAGGAAAATCTGCCCGCCGAGGTTTAGGGCGCCCTGGCCAATGCTGAGGGCACCATTGACGGTGATGATGCCCATGGCGACCGTCAGCAGCCCCAAGGCCAGGCTCGCCAGAATGACGGGCATCGGGCGCCCAGTCGGGGGCAGCGGGTCCTCGGAGGTCTCGGGCGTCTGGGTCATGCACAGTACGGTAGTGGCCGCGCTGAGCCTCGTGCACGGTTCCGACCTGCGGCGGGCGGGCGACTGTGACCAATGACTCACGCGAGGTGAGCGAAGAATCGCGTTCACCCCTTGTGAGCGATCAGAGGCACATGGGAGGATCAATTCCTGACGTCGTTCGGGGGCCGTTCATGTTCGGTCCCCGTTCTGTTTGCCCAACGACCACCGTGGTCGTGCACCTGTCAGCCCATCCCCCGCCTGCGCGACACTGCGCGTGGTGCAGGCTGCTGAGACAGCGCACGACGAGCACCGCACTGCACGAGACTCTCGTGTGATCGTGGCGGTGCTCATCAACAGAAAGTGAGTACTGACCGCATGGATTGGCGTAGCCGCGCTGCCTGCCTGGACAAGGATCCGGAGCTGTTCTTCCCCGTCGGCAACACCGGACCAGCCCTGCTGCAGATCGAGGAGGCCAAGGCGGTCTGCCGCTCGTGCGAAGTGGTGGACACCTGCCTGAAGTGGGCGATGGAGTCCGGTCAGGATTCGGGCGTCTGGGGTGGCATGAGCGAGGACGAGCGCCGCGCGATGAAGCGTCGCGCCGCCCGCGCCCGTCGCGCTTCGTGACTCTCGGCGGCCGAGCCGCCGCCAGCGTCGTCTCTCACGACATCGAGCCCGGCACCGTCCATCGGTGCCGGGCTCGAACCGTGTCCCGCGCCTCTCAGTCCAGGCCGCCGCGCGCCGCCTCGTCCAACGGCACCCGCACCCGCACACGAGTGCCTGCCCCGTGTGCTTCGCGCTCCAGCGACCCGCGCAGCTCCGAGACCACCAAGGTCTGCACGATGCGCAGGCCCAATCCCTCCGCGGGAGCCTCCAGTCCAGGCGTCGTCGTGGGAGCCGCCCCGGAGTCCGTCACCGTCACCTCGAGGACATCGCCGGAGGGCGTGTCGTGACGCACAGCCGCGAGTTCCACGTGTCCCCCGGCCGCGCCGGTGCCATGCTCGACGGCGTTCGACGCCAGTTCGTTCACGACCAAGGCCAACGCGGTGGTGACCTCGGTGGGCAATGCTCCGAAGGTGCCGTGCACCGTGCTGGTCAGCGGCCGACCGTCACCGGCCACCTCGACCGCCAGGCGGAACTGGCGTGCCATCAGGTGGTCGACATCCACGTGGCCGTCGGTCTCCTCGGAGAGGCTCTGGTGCACGAGCGCGATGGTGTCCACGCGTTGCATGGCCTGTTCCAGCGCGCGGCGGACCTCGGGTGATCCGGCGCGGCGGGCCTGCATGCGCAGCAGGGAGCCCACGGTCTGCAGGTTGTTCTTCACGCGATGGTGGATTTCCCGGATGGTCGCGTCCTTGCTCACCAGGCGCTGTTCCTGGCGGCGCAGCTCCGTGACATCGCGCAGCAGCAGCAGGGCACCCCGGCGACCCTCTCGGCCCCGCAGCGCGATCGAGCGCACGGTGACGGTGGCACGGCCAGCCTGCAGTTCGATGCGACCACCGCGCTGCCCCGTGATCACCGACCACCGGTCCTCGTCCTGGGGACCTCGACCGGCCGTGACGGACCCCAGCACGGGGGCCACCGGCTGTCCGTCGATGGCACCGCTGATGCCGAGCCGACGCAGGGCCGAGAGCGCATTCGGACTCGCGAAGACGGCCACGCCCTCGCGGTCCAGGACCACGAGTCCGTCCCCGACGCGCGGCGTGCCGCCGATCCAGAACCCCGGCGGATCCTGCGGGTCTGGCCACCGTCCGTGCTGAACCATGTTCAGCAGCGTGTCGGCCGTGGCCAGGTAGGTGCGCTCGATGCTGGACAGTGCGGCGCGGTGCTCCGGGTCGCGATGCACGGACACCACGGCGATCAGGCGGCCCGCCCGGGAGACCGGCCAGAGCCGCACCCGCAGTCCCTCATCCGGCCCGGCCACGGGCTCGGCGTGCTCATCCGGGGCCCCCGCGGTCCACACCTCCTGGAGCAGCACGCGCAGATCTGCCCGGGCTCGCGAGGAGACGATGTCGCGGTGGAACAGCGTGGGCGCGGTGACCGGTCGGGTCTGGGCCATCGCCACGAAGCCGTCGGTGGACTCGGTGCGGGGTGTGGGACACCACAGCACCACGTCGGCCAGCGCCAGGTCGGCGATGAGCTGCCAGTCGCCCACGAGCATCTGCAGCCACTCCCGGTCGGACTCGCTCAGATCGGGATGCGTGCGCAGGGGATCAGGGCTCAGCGTCGCCACCATGGGCCACAGCGTACGCCCGCCACGCTCAGTCCCGCTCCCCGGAGCTGCCCGCGCCGCCGGCCTGGGCTCCCGCCCGCGCCGAGCGGCGCGAGCGCAGAGTGACCGGGACAAGCGACAGGCGGCGCGCCCATCGGGGCCGTGGCAGCGCGCGCGAGCGTGGGGTCGCGGTGGTGGCCTGCTCGCGCAGCGCCAGGGAGCGGATCGCCTTGCGCAGGCCGCTCGAGGGGGCGGCTTCGGCCAGCATCTGCCCGCTGAGCAACGCTCGGTCGGTCGCCTGTGGGTCATGCGGCAAGAAGGCCGCGGGCGCCGGCGCAGAGCTGAATCGCGTCCACGCCGCCGAGATCTGGGACTGGGGCGCCAGACCGGACGACGCCGACCGTATCCGGTTGACAACGGTCTCGACCGTGACCGTCGCGCTCACGTGCGCGTCGAGCTCGAGAACCCCGCGCATCAGCCGCGGCAGTCCCACGGAGTCACCGGTCCCGACGGCGATCAGCCGGTCCGCGGCGGCCACCGCGGTCAGGGTCGCGGCATGGCGCTGGGGTGCGGGGATGTCGAAGCTGAGTTCCTCGTCCTGCTCCAGGCTGGAGGCGACGTCGATCACCACCTCGTCCCACGCCCAGCGCGCCGCGGAGAGCACCTCGCGTAAGGCCTCGGAGCGGATCTCCGGCCACCGCTCCGGGCGCGTGATCCCGGTCAGCACATCCAACCGAGCCCCGGCCACCCGCACGGTCACAGCGGCCTCACGCAGTGCCACGCCGGTGAGCTCCGCCCGGTCGGCGGCACGGGTCGCCTGAGCCAGCCCAGCCGATTCCTCGGTCAGCCCCAGCAGCACGCCGAGGCTGGGCGCGGTGGTGTCCGCGTCGATCACCACGGTCGAACGCCCGGCCAGGGCATGCTCCGCCGCAAGATTGACGGCGAGGGTGCTGCGACCCGGCGCTCCTGCCGGGCCCCAGACGACCGTCACCGTCCCGGGCGTCGGCGCCGGGGTCGGGGCCGCCGTCGGACCTGGCTCATCGGTCGTCTGCGCACCGTCCTGCGACGGTGGCTCCGACGATCCCGGACGCTCACGGTTCTCCTCGTGGGGCTGCGGGGGCGCCGCAGCAGCGGCGTCCTCCCCCACGTCGTCGGCCGCGTCGGTTTCCTGGACCTCGCCGTCGTCGTCGCTGGCGGTGCCGCTGCGTCCGTCGGCTGCCCATCCCTCCACGCGACTGGCATCCCAGGACGGCCAGTCCGCTGTCTGCTCATGCTCGAAACGTGCTTGCGGTGACGAGTGGTCGTGCCCGTCCCGCTCGGTTCTCGCCTCGCCCGCCTCGGCATCGTCGGCGTCGAGACGCTCGAGGTCGTCCCCGTGCCGGTCCGAGCCGGCGTCCAGCGCGGCGTTCCAGGCGGCGGTCTGCGCGGCCGCGTCGGCGTCGCCCGCATCGGCCAGGGGCAGGCGCGGTCGGCCCTGGTGGGCGTCACGAGCCGCCTGCTTCATCATCGAGGCGAGGTCGAGCGGATCCACACCGGCGCGCAGCACGGGCACGCCCAGCCGGCGCAGTCGGGCCCGCTCACCGGCGACGTCGCTCAGCGCGGCGACGCCGACCGGCCGTGATGCGGCGTCGATCTCGGCGAGCAGAGTGGCCGTCAGGTGCTCGGTGTCCCACGCCACGAGCAGGGCGTCCACGGTCCCTGAGCGGGCAATGGCGATCAGCTCCGCGACATCGGTGGCTCGGCGCAGGACGGTGACGTCGGTCTGGGCGCGTTCGAGGGGGCCGATGTGGTCGCGGACGGGATGGGCGAGCGTGGCGATCGACACGCGCACGTCAGTGTCCTCCCAGTGTCGGGACCATCGTGATCCGTGCGTCCTGGACCTTCGCGGCCAGCAGCTCCGGCAGGACGTCGGGATCGGCGAGCAGCTGGATGCGCACGGCGTTGGTCGCCGTGAGCCCGCCCTGGTCCACGGAGATCTCGGCGATCTCGATGCCGGTGGCCAGTTGGTCGGGGCTCTGGAAGCCCTGGCCAGTGTCCTGGGGCAATGCCACCCACACGTCGACGCGGTCGCCGACGTTGACGCCCTGAGCCAGCGGTTCCGGCACGGCAATGCCGACCAGCTGGCGGCGCTGCGGGTCGACCTCGGCCAGGCTCGCCCGCGGGACCAGTTCGCCGGCGCGCACGGTGGAGACGACCATGGAGCCGTCGGGTGCCGGCTGCTCCGCCCGGAGGTACCGGTCACCGGTCTCGGCGAGATTCGCCTCGACCTGCACGAACTGCTCCGCGGTCAGGGTGGCACCGGGCGTGATGTCCTCTCGCGCAGCCCAGTAGACCTGGGTCTGACTGTTGGACTGCAGCAACGCGATCACGCCCAGCACCGAGGCGATGACGAGCACGACCCCGAGGAGCAGTCGTGGATCGCGCCAACGAGGCCGCGTCAGGCGCGGCGCGGTCGAATCAGTGGTCGACACGGATGACACAGGTGAGTCCTTCCCCCCAAACCGTGGGGCCCGCGCCGTCCGTCACGATCGCGGCCCCGGCATCGCACCATCGCCGATGGCGGTCTCTCTGTCGCCTCGGCTGCGATGTCCGGATTCCAGGATACTCAGTGCTGGCGAGCGGTCACGTCCACACGCCCGGGCCTGTGGACAACGTCCCCCCACCAGGGCCGCGAGGGTGTTCAATGGAGCAGGAGACATCGCGCATGACGTGATGGCCCACCGCGAAAGGACTCCCCTGCATGCCCCGGTTCCTGACACTCACCGATGTCGCCGAGACGCTCAACGTGTCCATCGCGCAGGTGCGAGCGATCGTCAAGACCGGCGAGCTGCCCGCGATTCAGGTCGGTGGCCGCGGTCAGTGGCGGGTGGAGCAGCGCATGCTCGATGAGTACATCGAGCAGCAGTACGCGAAGACCCGTGAGAAGGTGCGCCAGATGGCGGCCGACGAGGCACGCTGACCCGCAGGCCATCGCGTCCCGGACGTCACAGCACGCTGACCCGGGACCTCACCATCGCGATGCCGTGCCACGCCACGGTCATCGATCCACGGAGCGCCGCAGCGCGACGTGCGTCATCGCGGGCATGCCGGGCCACGTCGATGTGGTCCTGCCCCACCCGGTCGATGGTCCCCTCCGCCAGGACGCGGCCATCGCGGCCGAGCACCTCAACGGCAGCCCGGGCCCGCGCCAGGCTGCGTAGCACCGCGCCCCATCGCAGCGGACCGGACGGCGAGTCGAGCACGCGTGCCGCACCCAGCTGGCCCTCGACCGCCAGCACGTGGTCAAGCTGCACGATGCAGGACTGACCCGCACGGCTCAGTCCGCCGATCCAGCTGTCCCCCACCACCTGCACGCTCAGGACCAGCGGCTCGCCGTGCGCCAGGCTCAGCCGCACCTCCCGTCCCGTTGCGGCTCGCAGGCGTTGGGTCAGCGTGATCGCAGCCCACTCGCCGCGCGTCAATTCGCGCGCTTCGGCCAGCACCGGCGCGGACTGGGCCTCCTGCCACTGGGCCTCGAGATCTGCGAATAGTCCATCCCACCTCATGGCACGCCACTCTACGGCGACACCGGTGGCATCCCATGGATCTCCCTGCACTCACCATCATCAAATGACATCAAACGACACCCTTGACAAACATTCGGCATCACGATTGACTCATGCCCATCAGACGGATCACACCACGGAGGGGACATGGACATCGATCAGCAGACACGCGGCCGGCACAGCGCGGCCGTCTCTCGTCTCGATGTCGTCACGCTCGGCATCAGCGCGCTGGCGGCACCGGCTCTCATTGCGATGGCGGTGGCCATCCACACCTCGCGTCCCGCGGGCCCGGCGGCCGAGCTGCAGACCTGGATCGGTCTCGCGGCGGGGGCGCTGGGCGTGGTGCTCACCCTGTGGTGGCTTGCCGGAGGACTCGGCGCTCTGCTGTGGGTGAGGGCAGTGCGCCGGGGCGAGATGGGCCGGCAGCGCCGCCTCGAGTCCTGGACGCCAGCCGTGTTCCGCCGCGTGGCGGCTGCCGCGCTGGGCATCAACGTCCTGCTGGCCCCCTCGGCACTAGCCGCCGACTTCTCTGCCGCCTGGACACCCACACCGACGGGCGTGACAGCCACGACTCCCGCGGCAGAGGCCCCGGCGTCGCCGACCGCATCCGCGCAGCGCACCGGCGCACGCTCGACTCCCAGTGCCGCGTGGACCCCGTCCTCACCGGCGCCCACGCCGCCGGGCGCGGTGCAGCAGCCTCGCCTCACCACGGATGCACCGACGCACACGGTGCGCAGGGGCGATTGCCTGTGGGACATCGCTGGAGCGGAGCTGGGACCCGAAGCAACCGTCATCGAAATCGATCTGCGGTGGCGCCGCTGGTATGAGCACAATCAGCGCCGGATTGGTTCCGACCCCCATCTGCTCACTCCCGGCACGGTGCTGATCGCTCCGCCCTTCGACCCCTACGTGGGCGCAGGCGAGGCCAGCCGCCCATGAGCATCCCGCATCCTCCGCCTGCCGCACTGCAGGCCAGCACCACACCCGCCCAGGACCCCTCGTCCACCCTCGCACCTCAGGAGACCGCCATGACGCTGCTCACCTCCACCCTCCGGCCCACCGCTCCCGTGTCCGCCTCCGTCCTGCTGACCCAGCCCCGTGTGGTGACCCCTCAGTCCAGCATGAGCGCCGAGCCCCTCGCGGCCCCCGCGCAGCGCGCCACCACACCGGCGCGCGGTGGCCAGCCGTCCGCGACGACGGCCGACGCCCTGGCCGCCCGGGCACGTGCGGAAATCGAGCGCGAGGACCTGCGCACGCTGCGCACCCTCGTCGCCTCGGTCGCGGTCGCCTGCGTGGACGTGGAGCATGGGCGACGTCACCTGCGCGATCTCACACGCTGGCTCGACCTGCGGGTCTACGACAAGGTGGCCCGGCGGCTGGACCTGCTGCGCCGCTCCGGAGCGGCGATGGACTCTGCGGTGCCGGCCCGTCCCCTGGGCACGCGCGTCTGCGAGGTCGCCGATGGCATCGTCGAGGCGAGCACCACCGTGGTCAGCGGTGGCCGGGCCCGCGCGGTCGCCCTGCGCTGCGAGCGCCGACTCAGCCGCTGGCGCGTCGTCGCTCTCGAGATGGGCTGAGCCTCGCCACGGTGACGCGCAGCAGGGGGTGAGGACCCGTTCTGGGTCCTCACCCCTGCTGCGTGTCACGCGCCGATGCCGGGCTGGCTCACGCCGTGCCGGTCAGTGCACCGGCCTCACTGACCGCCCTGGCTCTTGCCCTGCTGGCGCTGTTGCTTCGCCTCGCGGCGGGCCTTGGCCTCCGCGGCGCGGCGCTGCTTGCGGGTGACGAACTGCTCGCCGCTGTTGGGCTCCTCCGCACCCGTCTCGGCATTGACACGGTGCACCTCGGTGCCACCGGTCTCGCTCGGTCCGGACATGCGCAGCTGGGCCGGACGCTGCGGCGACTCAACGCCGTCGATGTTGATCTGGGGTGCCATCGTGGCGCCTCGGGCATCGGCGATCCCCGGCAGGGACACCGGCGCCGGAGCGGCCGAGATGTTCGCCTTGAACAGCGTGCGCACCGACTCCTCGCGGATGCCCGCCATCATCGCCTGGTAGAGCAGGAAGCCCTCGCGCTGGTACTCCACGAGCGGCTCACGCTGAGCCATCGCCCGCAGCCCGATGCCCTCCTTGAGGTAGTCCATCTCGTAGAGGTGCTCCTGCCACTTGCGGCCGATCACCGAGAGCACCACCCGGCGCTCCGCCTCGCGCAGCGCCTCGGCCCCGACCTCAGCCTCGCGGTCCTCATAGGCGAGCAGCGCGTCGGAGGTGAGCTCGCGCTTGAGCAGCGCGGGCTTGAGTCGGCCCAGGCCACCGGCCTCCGTCTCCACGTCCTCGGGTGTGATGCCCACGGGGTACACGGTCTGTAGATCGGTCCACAGCTGCTCGAGGTTCCAGTCGGTGGACTGGCCCTCCTCCGTGGCGGCGTCCACCATGTTCTCCACGGCATCGTGCACAAAGTTGCGCACCTTCTCGCCCAGGTCCTCACCGTGGAGGATGGAGCGGCGATCCGCGTAGATCGCCTCACGCTGGCGATTCATGACGTCGTCGTACTTGAGCACGTTCTTGCGCTGCTCGGCATTGCGGCCCTCGACCTGAGCCTGGGCGTTCTGAATGGCCGAGGAGACCATCTTGAACTCGAGGGCCATGTCATCCGGAATGGCCGAGCTGTTCATGATCCGCTGGGCCGCGCCAGGGTTGAAGTTGCGCATCAGCTCGTCGGTCAGGGACAGGTAGAACCGCGATTCGCCGGGGTCGCCCTGACGGCCCGAGCGGCCGCGCAACTGATTGTCGATGCGCCGCGACTCGTGGCGCTCGGTGCCGAGCACGTACAGGCCACCGGCCTCGACCACGCGGTCATGGTCCTCGGCCACCGCAGCCTCCGCGGCCTTCAGCACCTCGGGCCAGCGGGCCTCGTACTCCTCGGCGTTCTCCTGCGGGTCCAGGCCCAGCGCGCGCATCTGGTCCACGGCCGTGAACTCGGCGTTGCCGCCGAGCATGATGTCGGTGCCGCGGCCTGCCATGTTGGTCGCCACGGTGACGGCGCCGTAGCGGCCGGCCTGGGCCACGATCGCGGCCTCGCGTGCGTGGTTCTTCGCATTGAGGACCTCGTGCCGCACGCCCTTCTTGGCCAAGAGCTTCGAGAGGTACTCGGACTTCTCCACCGAGGTGGTGCCCACGAGCACCGGCTGGCCGGCCTCGTGGCGGGCCGCGATGTCCTCGACGACGGCGTCGAACTTGACCTTCTCGTTCTTGTACACGAGGTCGTTCTGATCAATCCGGCGCATGTCCTTGTTGCGCGGGATCACGACGACGCCCAGCTTGTAGGTCGCGTGGAACTCGGCCGCCTCGGTCTCGGCGGTGCCCGTCATGCCGGCGAGCTTGTCATAGCCGCGGAAGTAGTTCTGCAGCGTCACCGTGGCCAGGGTCTGGTTCTCGGCCTTGATCTGCACCCCCTCCTTGGCCTCGATGGCCTGGTGCATGCCCTCGTTGTAGCGGCGGCCGGCGAGGACGCGGCCCGTGTGCTCGTCGACGATCTGCACCTCGCCGTTGAGGACCACGTAGTCCTTGTCCCGCTTGAACAGCTCCTTGGCCTTCACGGCGTTGTTGAGGTACTGGATCAGCGTGGTGTTCTGCGACTCGTAGAGATTGGCAATGCCGAGGTGGTCCTCGACCTTCTCGATGCCGGCCTCGAGGATGCCCACCGTGCGCTTCTTGTGGTCTACCTCGTAGTCCTCGTCCACCGTGAGGCGGCGCGCCAGCCGGGCGAACTCCCCGTACCAGCGGGTGATGTCACCCTGGGCGGGGCCCGAGATGATCAAGGGGGTGCGGGCCTCGTCGATGAGGATCGAGTCCACCTCGTCGACGATCGCGAAGTGATGCTCGCGCTGGACGAGCTCGTCCAGGGACCACGCCATGTTGTCGCGCAGGAAGTCGAAGCCGAACTCGTTGTTGGTGCCGTAGGTAATGTCCGCCGCGTATTGTTCGCGACGCTCCTGCGGGGTCTGACCGGCCACGATGCAGCCGGTCTCCATGCCGAGGAACCGGAACACGCGGCCCATCAGATCGGCCTGGTAGCTGGCCAGGAAGTCGTTGACCGTCACGATGTGCACGCCCTTGCCGGTGAGGGCGTTGAGGTAGGCGGGCGCGGTGGCCACGAGCGTCTTGCCCTCGCCCGTCTTCATCTCGGCGATGTTGCCCTCGTGCAGGGCGATGCCACCCATGAGCTGGACGTCGTAGTGGCGCTTGCCGAGCGTGCGCGAGGCAGCCTCACGCACTGCCGCGAAGGCCTCGGGCAAGAGGCTGTCGAGCGACTCGCCGTCGGCCAGGCGCTGACGGTACTGGTCTGTCTCGGCGCGCAGGTCTGCGTCGCTGAGCTGACGGAAGTCGTCTTCGAGCACGTTGATCGCGTCCACGCGTCCCCGCAGGCGCTTGACGGCCCGATTGTCGGAGATCTTCAGGATGCGGTCGATGATCGATGGCACTGCGGCTTCGCTCCCTTGCGCAGCTACGTGCGCGATAGCGGAC
>JAUNTT010000082.1:8129-10920 GCA_030538555.1 Micrococcus sp. | reverse complement strand
ATCGAGGAGCTCCCGCGCCACGGCCAAGACCCGCGCGCGCTCTGCGGGACCGGGGGCAAGGATCCCGGTCGCGCCGGCGAACCACGCGCCATCGGCCAGCAACCGGGCTGCGAGCACACGGCCGTAGGTGGGATCCGGGAGATCCGTGGGAAGCGCCAACCACGGCGCCATGCGCTCTTCCCAGCGCCGCGAAAGCGGTTCACGCAGCCGTGGGTCGGAGAGGATCACCATGTCGGACTCATCGAAATCTGCGGTCAGGGTGAACTCCACATAAGCCCTGATGCGCGTGACCGCAGTGGTGTTTTCACCGGAGCCGCCAATGGCCTGAGTGAATGCCGCCTCCCACGTGTCGATGACATGGTCCAGCAGTCCCACCATCAGAGCTTCCTTGGTGGGGAAGTGGTACATCAGGCCTGGCTTGGTGAGACCCGCGCGCTCGGCCGCTGATTCCAGAGACACCGTCATTCCGGAGCGCAGGAGATCCAGGGCGCCACGGAGAATTCGGTCGCGTGTGATGTTGGCCATGTGCCCAGCCTACTACTTTACCTTCTGGTTGGTATAGTCGTCATCATGCTGAAAGAACATGACGAAAGAGGTGCCGCATCGTGAGCGTGCCGAGACGGTGGATGCTGCTGGTTACGGTCGCCGCGGGACTTCTCCTGATCTCGCTGGACAACTCGATCCTCTACACCGCCCTGCCCACGCTGAGCGCTGATCTTGGCGCGACTGGTTCGCAGAGCCTGTGGATCATCAACGCCTACCCCGTAGTGATGGCCGGACTGCTGCTGGGTTCCGGCACTCTCGGCGACCGGGTCGGACACCGGCGCATGTTCCTCATCGGGCTCGTCATCTTCGGTTTCGCCTCACTGTGTGCAGCCTTTGCCCCGACGGCAACCATCCTCATCATTGCGCGTGCGCTTCTCGCAGTCGGCGCCGCAGCGATGATGCCCGCGACTCTCGCGCTGATCCGAGTGACCTTCGAGATCGAGCGGGAACGAAACCTCGCGATCGCCGTGTGGGGTAGCGTCGCCGTCGCCGGCGCAGCGTCCGGTCCGATCGTGGGCGGCTTCCTCCTGGAGCATTTTTGGTGGGGCTCGGTGTTTCTCATCAACGTGCCCGTCGTGGCCATCGCAATCCTCGCCACCGTCCTCATCGCTCCAGCGAACAGCCCCGACCCGTCCAAGACCTGGGACGTCATGTCTTCCCTGCAGGCGATGGCGGGACTCATCGGCGCCGTGGTGCTGCTGAAGGAACTCGCTCACGCGCCCCAGAACTGGGCGCTCATCGCTGCCGGAGCCCTCACAGCCCTCACCGGCTCAGTTCTCTTCGTACGTCGTCAGCGACACCTTGCGGTACCACTCGTGGACTTCCACGTGTTCCGCACCCCCGCCTTCAGCGCCGGTGTTCTCGCCGCCGGGTTCGCGATGTTCGCCATCGGTGGCTCCCAACTCGCTACCACGCAGCGATTCCAGCTCGTCGCCGGCTTCACACCGCTCCAGGCGGGGCTGCTTGTCTCGATCGTCGCCATCGCGAGTCTGCCGACCGCCCTGCTCGGCGCCGCATTCCTCCACCGGACCGGACTGAGAATCCTGATCACCGGGGGACTCGGGACAGCGGCAGCCGCAATGGGCTTCGTGGTACTCGGGGTCACGACCGATCACTGGCCGTTGCTCATCGGGGCACTTATAGCCGGTGGCCTCGGTCTTGGTGCAGTGATGTCGGTCGCCTCCATCGCCATCATGGGCAATGTGACGCGACGTCGCGCTGGCATGGCCTCTGCGATCGAGGAGGTCTCCTACGAAATGGGATCGCTGACCGCGGTGGCGCTGCTGGGTAGCCTACTGACGTTCGTCTACACCGCGAACGTCCGCCTGCCGGAAGGTGTCCCTGCTGCTGCAGGCGAGAGCATCCAGGATGCGCTCCTGGTCGCAGACGGTGACCCGGTGATCATCACGGCGGCCCGCTCCGCGTTCGACACCGGCTACGCAGTCACGATGATCGCGCTGGTGGCGGTCCTGGCTCTCGGCACAATCGCCACGGGATGGCTGCTGCGCCACCACGGTCCGGGCACCCCATCTCAGGCCTATGGCCACGAAGCGCACGACGCGCCGCAGACCAGGACGTGATCGAGGTGGCAGCGGGGACGGCACCTGCGCGCCTGGGATGATGGCCCCATGCAGACCAGCCCCGAGATGCACGAGAGCATTGCCCGCACCCTGGACCGCCTGGACGCCGCCGCCGAACGCGCGGGGCGGGATCCCGGCGACGTCCTCGTGCTGCTCGCCACCAAGCTCCGCACCCCGGCGGAGATTCGCGCCGCCGTCGATGCGCTGCGCGAGCAGGGGCGGCGCGTCGCGGTAGGCGAGAACCGGGCGCAGGAGATCGCGAAGTTCGAGGATCCCCTGCTGGCAGACCTCGATGTACCCCGCCACTTCATCGGGCGCCTGCAGACCAACAAGGCCAAGGACGCCGTCGCCTTCGCGAGCATCATCGAAAGCGTCGACCGGCCCTCCCTGATCGACGCCCTCGAGCGGCGCAGCGAGCTCGCCGGCCGTACCACCGAGGTGATGGTGCAGGTCAACACCTCCGGGGAGGACTCCAAGGGCGGCTTCGCCCCGGACGTCGACGCCGTCCACGAAGCGCTCACGCTGATCGATGAGAGCCCGCACCTGCGGCCCGTGGGTCTCATGACCATCGGCGCGAACACCCCCGACGAGGCCGACGTCCGCGCCTCCCTCGCGCGGCTGCGCACCCTGCGCGACGACCTCGCCGACGAGCGCCTCACCGAACT
>JAUNTT010000082.1:0-8029 GCA_030538555.1 Micrococcus sp. | reverse complement strand
TCGCGCGGCTGCGCACCCTGCGCGACGACCTCGCCGACGAGCGCCTCACCGAACTGTCGATGGGCATGAGCGAGGACCTGGAGATCGCCATCGAGGAAGGCGCCACGATCGTCCGGCTCGGCTCCGCGATCTTCGGACCCCGCTCCACGCGCTGAGCAGCCCCCGTCGGCCCTACCGCCGCCGGCGTGGTCACCGCCGGCCGGTGAGGCCCCCGGGCAGCCCGTACTCGTGATCGAGCACCGCGGCGCCTGCACCGACCGCGATCACGTCATCGCCGTGCGGGGACAGCAGCACCTCCACGTGACGCCACTCGGCGCGCGGCAACTGGGTCGCGAGGGCCTCGCGGGCCGCGTCCATGTACGCCGCATGGTGGGCGTAGATCCGCCGCCCACCCAGCACGATCCGGTCCACGTCCACCAGGTGCACCAGATCCACCACCACGCTGGCGAGGATCCGCGCGGCCCGCTCCACGTCCCCCGCTGCATGCGCAGCGGCATGCTCGGCCTCGGCGCAGCCCCGTCGGCCGCACGCACACTGCTGCCCGTCCAGCACGCACACCGTGTGCCCCACCTCGCCGGCATGGGTGAAGGCGCCGCGCAGCAGCACCCCGTCCAGGCGCACCCCTGCCCCGATGCCGTGCTCCACGAGCACCACCGCCGTGTTCCGCATCGACGCGGGATCCGCCCAGGTCTCACCCACGGCAGCGGCGCTGGAGTCGTTGTCCACCAGCACGGGCAGACCCCCGAGGCGCTCGGCGACCGGGGTGCGCACGTCCAGGTCCCGCCACGGGTCCTCTGGGTCGACGCCGCGGAAGATCCCGTCCAGATGCGCGACCGGGCCCGGGAGGCCGACGCCGACGCCGACCAGGTCCCCGTCCCCGCTGCCGCGCAGCTCCTCCGCGGCGCTCACCACCAGCTCGAGCATCTGCGCGGCGGACACCCCCTCACCCAGCGGATGCTCCACGGTGTCGCCGACACCACCGCCCAGATCGACCACCGCAGCCCGCACCACGTCACGCGCCACCTGCACCCCGATCGCGCGCTTCGCCGTGGCCACCAGGCGGTACAGGGTGGTGGGTTTCCCCGGGCCCGTCACCACCGTCCCGGATTCAGCGATGAGACCGTCGGCGACGAGCCGCGCGATCATCTTCGAGATAGCCTGCGGGGTCACGTGCAGAGCGTCGGCGAGCTCCAGGCGGGACACCGGTTCACCGCGCCGGGCGTGGGTCAGGATCGCGGCATCGTTCGCACCGCGAACCTGGTCCAGATGCGTGCCGCTGCTCACGGCCGCAGTATCGCAGGCGCCGCTGATGGGCTCCGGGGCGTGGCGTCGCGCACGCCGCACGCCCGGGGGGTGACGCCGCGCCGTCGTCCGCGCCTAGCGTGGACCCGTCCCGCTGCGCGCCCTCTGCTCGATCGAGGTTCCCATGTCCCCGCAGAGCCTCACCCCCACCCGTCGCCGTTTCGCGCTGTTCGCGCTCGCCCTCGGCGGGTTCGGCATCGGCTCCTCAGAGTTCGTCTCCATGGGCCTGTTGCCCGGCATCGCCAGCACCCTCTTGCCGGACCTCATGGAGGCCGACCCCGAGCGCGGCATCGCACGCGCCGGTTGGGCGATCTCCGCCTACGCCCTCGGGGTCGTCGTCGGCGCCCCCACCGTGGCGCTCCTCGGGGTGCGCATGCGCCGGAGCCGCCTCGCCGTGCTGCTGGCCGCCTGCCTCCTGCTCGGCACGGCCCTGTCCGCTCTGATGCCGACGTTCGAGCTCACCGTCTTCGCGCGCTTCCTCGCCGGACTTCCGCACGGGGCGTACTTCGGTGTCGCGTCCCTGATCGCCGCGTCCCTGATGGGTCCGGGCAGTCAGGGCAAGGGCGTCGCCGTGGCCCTCTCCGGGCTGACGGTCGCGACCCTGGTCGGGGTGCCGCTGCTGACCGCGTTCGGCCAGCTGCTCAGCTGGCGCACCAGCTACCTGCTGATCGCCGGGATCTTCGCGCTCACCGTCACCGTGCTGATCCTCGCCCTGCCGCACGAGGAACGCCCCGAGCCCCGCAGCGTCCGCGCGGAACTGGCGATGTTCCGCCGTACCCAGATCTGGGCGCTCATCCTCATCGCCGCGATCGGGTTCTCCGGCTTCTTCGCCGTCTACAGCTACATCGCGGAGATCACCACGCGCGTCACCGGCATGCCGGAGGGCTTCGTGCCCCTGGTGCTCGCCGCTGCCGGGCTCGGCATGACGCTCGGCAATATCACCGGCGGGATCCTCACCGACCGCTCGCTGGAGCGGACCGTGCTGATCGCCTTCCCCGCCCTGATCGTCTCGCTGATCGCGCTGCTCGTGATCGTCGCCCACCCCATCGGCCTGATGGTCGGGATCTTCCTCATGACCTTCACTAGCAGCATGCTCGGGCCGTCCATGCAGACCTGGTTGATCATCGTCGCCGGCCCCTCCGCGGTGCTCGGCGCTGCCACCAACCACGCCGCGTTCAACATCGGCAACGCGATCGGTGCCGCGGTCGGCGGTTCCGTGATCGCTGCCGGCTACGGCTACACCGCCCCGATCGTCGCGGCGCTGATCATCGCGATCATCGGACTGGCGATGGTGGTGGCGACGCTGTGGATGCGCGACCTGATGGCCCGCCGACGGGCACGGCTCCGGGCGGCGTGCCCCGCCTGAGCACCTCGTTCCCTCAGGGCTCCACCCGCGTGACTCAGCCCCCGGGGTTCAGCGACGCCGACGGGAGGCGTGGCGAGCCCGCTCGCGCCGCTTCCCCCACACCGCGCGGGCTCCGGCCAGGGAGTCGCTCGCGAACGCCATCCCCACTGCGGAGACCAGGGAGATCAGCGCGGTCCCCCCGGCGGTGCCGATCAACCCCAACTGACTGACCAGCACCCACGCCCCCGTCGCGGCCCCGGTACCGGCCGCCAGATCCCGGAAGCGCAGTCCCCGCATGGCAGGCGCTGGCACAGGCTCCGCCGCCGCGGTCGACGGGGCGGGCGGGGTGTCGGCCAGGGAGGCATGCGTCTGCTGCGGGCCGGTGCCGATCGCACGCAGCACGGAGGTGGCGGTCGCCGGGCGCCGCGGCAGATGGTGCTGCGGGCGCGCGGACAGGGACGTCGGCGACGTCAGAGTGTCGGGCATGGCCCCAGCATGCGGCACCACTCGGCGCGGGCGGTGGGGAGAACGGGAACGCGCCGTGAGGCATTCGTGAAGATCGCCCACGTGGCCAGTCACGGGTGGCGCCGGTCACGGGTCCCGGGCCGCAGCGCGTTCTGTGCGTCACGTCGAGGTCATACAGCGTCATCCGCCCTTGTTGGGCCACCCCAAGTGTGTGCTTATGTATGGGTGTCCGACGTCCGCACCCCCGCGGGAGGAGCCCCGTGCATATCCAGACCACTGCCGTGCAGACTCTGCGCGATCACGAGCACGGAGCCGTCGTCCCCGCGGTCCATCTCTCCTCCACTTTCGAGCTGGACCCCGCCACCAGCGACGGCGCCTACGCCTACCAGCGCGGCGCGAACCCCACCCGCGCCCAGCTCGAGACCGTCCTCGCAGCGCTCGACGGCACCCGCCACGGCTTCGCCTTCGCCACCGGCATGGCCGCCACCTCCGCCGCGTTCTCGCTGCTGCAGACGGGTGACGAGGTGATCCTCTCCGCCAGTGTCTACGGCGGCACCTACCGCTACGTCGACAAGGTCTTCGCCTCCCGCGGCCTGACCGGCCGTTTCGTCGAGGACCTCGACTCCCTCACCGACGAGGACTTCACCGAGCACACCCGCATGGTGTTCGTCGAAACCCCCGCGAACCCCACCCTGCGGGTCACGGACCTGCGGCGGATCATCGATCTCGCTCATCGCCACGGCGCCCTCGTCGTCGTCGACAACACCTTCATGACCCCGGTCCTGCAACGGCCGCTGGAACTCGGCGCGGACCTGGTCGTGCAATCGGCCACCAAGTTCCTCGCGGGCCACTCCGACCTCCTGGCCGGGGTCGTCACCACCCGTGACGACGCCCTCGCCGAGCGGATCGCGCTCGCCCAGAAAGTCTTCGGCGGTGTGCTCGCCCCAACCGATGCGTTCCGCCTGATCCAGGCCATCAAGACGCTGCCGCTGCGCATCGAGCGCCAGCAGGCGAACGCCATCGCGCTGATGGACCACCTCGCCGGGCACGACGCGGTCGCCCGGATCCACCGGCCCGGGTCCCACAGCGAGAACGAGGCCGCGGTCCATGCCTCCCAGGCTGCCGGGCCCGGCGCCGTGTTCTCCTTCGAGCTCGCCGACGGCATCGACCGCGTGCGCTTCCTTCAGGCGCTGCGCTACCCCGCGTTCGCGGTTTCCCTCGGCGGCGTCGAATCGCTGATCTGCCACCCCGCGACCATGACCCACGAGGCCATGACCCCCGAGGCCCGAGCGAACGCCGGCATCCCCGACGGTCTGCTGCGCCTGTCCGTCGGCATCGAGGACGCCCAGGACCTCCTGGAGGACCTCGACCAGGCGCTCGCCGCCGCCCGCTGACCCCCACCGTCCACCCCGGTATCCACACCCACCTCTGCACAGAACGGACCCAGGAACGATCATGACTCCCCGTATCCGCGTCACCAGCCGCCGCGCCGCCCTCGCCCTCGGAGGCGCCGGCACCGTCCTCGCCGCCGCAGCCGCCTGCGGCCCCTCCGCCACCCGCACCGAGGAGGGGGACGTGGTCACCGACGGCGAGGAGGACGCCGCCGCCGGTGACGCCCTCGCCCGCATCGAGGAGTCCGGCACCATCCGGATCGGCCTCGAGGGCACCTACAAGCCGTACGCGTACCACGACGACTCCGGGGAGCTCGTGGGCTTCGAGAAGGAGATCGCCGACAAGATCGCCGAGGGCCTCGGCGCCACCCCCGAGTACATCGAGACCGAGTGGGACTCGCTGATCGCGGGCCTCGACGTCGACAAGTACGACCTGGTCGTCAACAACGTCGGCATCACCGAGGAGCGCCAGCAGAGCTACCTGTTCACCGAGCCCTACGCCCGCTCCATCGGCCGGGTCGCCGTCCCCGAGGACTCCGACATGCAGGACCTCGAGGAGCTCGACGGCGCGCGTGCCGCACAGACCGCCACCAGCAACTGGGCCGCTCAGATGGAGGAGCTCGGCGCGGAGATCGTCGCCGTCCAGGGCTTCGCCGAGGCCATCGAGCTGGTCATCCAGGGGCGCGTGGACGCCACCGCCAACGACATCGTGTCCTTCCAGACGTACATGGAGGAGCAGCCCGACGCCGCCTTCCGCCTGCTGGACCCCGAGCTGCCCACCGACACCACCGTCGGCGTGATCATGCAGCAGGGCCAGGAGAACCTCCAGGCCCGGGTCGACGAGATCCTCGCCGGGCTGAAGGAGGACGGCACCCTCGAGGGCATCTACCAGGAGTGGGTCGGCCAGGACCTCACTCCGGAGAGCTGACGCCTCGATGGGCGACACCCTCCAACTCTGGGCTGACTCCCTCCCGCGCCTGCTCTGGGCGACCCTCGAGGTCACCGTCCCGCTGTCGCTGATCTCCTTCGCCCTGGCGATGGTGCTCGCGGTGGTGACGGCCCTCGGGCGGATCTATCTGCCCGGCCCGCTGAAGCTCATCCCGTGGCTGTACGTGTGGGTGTTCCGCGGCACCCCACTCGTGGTGCAGCTGTTCATCGTGTTCTTCGGACTGCCGAACATCGGGATCGTGCTACCCGCCTTCACCGCGGCCGTGGTAACGCTCGCCCTGAACACCGGGGCGTACGCCTCGGAGGCGGTGCGCTCCTCGATCCTCGCGGTCCCGCGCGGCCAGTTCGAGGCCGCCCAGACCCTGAACCTCTCGCGGAAGGACACCTTCTCCCAGGTGGTCGCCCCGCAGGCGTTCCGGATCGCGCTGCCGCCGCTGACCAACGACTTCATCGACCTGGTCAAGGGCACCAGCCTCGTCTTCGCGATCACCATCACCGATGTGTTCCAGGTGGGCCGGCAGATCGCGGCGTCGAACTTCGAGTACCTGACGATCTACATCCTGGTGGCGCTGATCTACCTGGTGATCGTCTCCGTGCTGAGTCTGATCCAGCTGTACCTGGAGAGGAGGGTCTCCCGCCATGTCCGCACCGCATGACCCGACCACGCCGACGGGGACCGAGGGCAGCCGCCCCCCGCTGCAGCTCACCGGGATCCGCAAGACCTTCGGGGACCTCGTCGCACTCGACGACGTGACACTCGAGATCCCGGCCTCCCGCACCACCGTGCTGCTCGGCCCCTCCGGTTCGGGCAAGTCGACGCTGCTGCGCAGCATCAACCTGCTGGAGCGGCCCGATGCCGGCCAGATCGACTTCGGCGACGGGCCGCACCGCCTCGGCGGGCGCCTGTCCGAGCGGACCATCAAGGCCGTCCGGAGACGCTCCACCATGGTCTTCCAGCAGTTCAACCTCTTCCCGCACCTCACGGCGCTCGGGAACGTCACCCTCGCGCCGCGGCGCAGCCTGGGCCTGCCCGCCGAGGCAGCAGAGGAGCGCGGCCGGGCGCTGCTGGCGAAGGTGGGTCTCGCCGAGAAGGTCGACTCCTACCCGGACCGGCTCTCCGGCGGGCAGCAGCAGCGCGTCGCGATCGCGCGGGCGCTCGCCATGGACCCCGACGTGCTGCTGTTCGACGAGCCGACCAGCGCCCTGGACCCGGAGCTCGCCGCGGAGGTCGTCGCCGTGCTCGCGGACCTCGCGAAGGAGGACCGTACCCTGGTGGTCGTCACCCATTCGCTGCCCTTCGCCCGACGCATCGCGGACAAGATCGTCTTCCTCGAGGATGGGAAGAAGCTGCTGGATGGTCCGCCCGAGGAGTTTTTCGACAGCGGCGATCCCCGCCTGATCCGCTTCCGGGACGTGGTCGGCTCGGTCTGAGGGCCCCTCGGCTCGGTCTGAGGACTCCTCAGGCCGAGGCCCCCAGGCCCTTGATGTGCTCGGGCAGGCGCTCGTTGCTGCCGTACATGAAGTGGTTGCTCATGTTCTCCGAGAAGCGGCTCGCCTCGGTCACGAGCCCGACCGCCTCCGCCGTCTGCCGGATCAGCATCGGGTTCGCCCCGCAGCACACCCCGAGGTAGTGCACGCCCAGGTCGTAGGCCTCCTTCGCGAACGCCCCGATCTCGTAGCGGTTCGTGAACAGCGGATCGAGAGCGGTGGGGAAGGTGCGGCCGTGGGGCGCCGGCACGGTGGCGGCGTCGTCGGAGAGGTTGAAGAACGTCGGCTCCGCCTCGGTGGTGCGGTAGGGGAGCGGCAGCGCACCGACGTGGCAGGACACCGCCTCTCGGATCTGGCGCAGCCACGGCAGCATCGTCGCGGGACCGCGGAAGCAGTTCAGACCCACCACATCGGCCCCCGCCTGCTCGAGCTGCTGGCAGGTCTCCACGATCCCGACCCCGTCGGTCATCTCATTGCCCGCCATCGGCGCGAGGGTGAGCACCACCGGCAGGCCGCTCGCCTGCGCGACCTCGAGCGCCGCGAGGGCCTCGCCGGCGTAGTAGAAGGTCTCGCCGATGATGATGTCGGCGCCCTCCTCGACCGCCCAGCCCACCATCTCCTCGAACATCCCACGGACTTCCTGCTGGCGGGAGGTATCGGCGGGATCCCAGATGTTGGAGTTGGAGATGTTCCCGGCCATCAGGTTCCCCGGTACCTGATCGGCGACGTCCCGAGCGATCTGCAGGGCCGCCCGGTTCAGCGGCTCCAGCAGTTCCTCCTTGCCGATCACGCGCATCTTCTCGCGGTGCCCGTTGTAGGTGAACGCCTCCACGATGTCGGAGCCCGCGCGCTGGAAGTCCACGTGCAGGGCGCGCAGCGCATCCGGGTACTCCAGCGCCACCTCGGGCACGAACTCCCCGGCGGTGAGGTAGCCGCGCCGCTCCAACTCGAAGAGGAACCCCTCGGCGCAGATCACCGGGCCGGCGTCGAGCCGCTCGGTGAGGGTGCCGGTGGCGCGGTCGCGCGGCTCGCGACCCTGCTGGACGTGATCGGGTGTGGGCTCGGGGGCCATGGGTTCCTCCAGGAATCG
>JAUNTT010000081.1:9492-11093 GCA_030538555.1 Micrococcus sp. | reverse complement strand
GTCGTCAGCAGGAGCGTCGTCAGCGGAGGAGCGGTCGGCGTCGTGATCCCGGGTCATGGCCCCAGCCTAGAGTCCCCGCCGACAAGCCCGGCTTAGAGTCCTGTCCTTGAGTCCCCGCCGACAGGCCCGGCTGACAGTGCCAGGCGCGCTCGTTCGCGGGCCACGATCTCGCGCGCCAGCGCGGAGAGCTGCTCGGGCGTGGGCGGTAGGGCGAGGCTCGCGTCCGCGGCGGACTGCTCCCGGGAGAGGCGCAGCAGCTCCTGGTCCACGCCCTGCGTGGAGACCAGACGGTGCACGAGCAGTGGATGATCCCACCGGGGCGCCTGTGCCGTGGCCAGCGCGCGCTGCTCCGCGGCGTGGCCGACACGGGGCTCGCACAGGATGACGCGGTCCACGCTGACGCGCGGTGGTGCGGGGTCGGCCAGGCGCGGCATCGACGTGTGCGGGGCGAGCACGAGCAGCGGCGACGCTCGCAGACCGCGTGCGGTGATGGCGGCCGCCACGGTGTCCAGCACCTCGCGGAACGCGGAGACCACCATGACGCGTTCGCCGTGCAGCGTGGCCTCCTGCACCAGGCGCATCAGCAGCTCGAGCTTCGCGGAGTCCCCGGGGTGGAAGGCCGCCTGCCGCAGCCGCAAGAACGTGCCGTCGTCCACGGCTGCCCGGTAGGCGGCAGCATCGGCGGGGGAGAAGGGCACCTCGTGGGTCGTCACCACCCGAGTGGGCACCTGGTCCAGCACCTCGGCACGGGTGCGGTGCAGCACCCGGGGGGCCACCGCGATCCACCACCGTGCGCCGGTCAGCTCCTGGGCCCGGCCTGCCCCCTCGCCATCGACCAGCTCGAGCACGGCACGGCCGGGGCTGCCCGGGTTCTCGATCGGTGCCGTCGTGAGGGCCAGGACGCGTCGCGCCGCGCTCGCCCACTGCCGAGCCGCCGCGTCCAGGGCGGCATCATCCGTGAGGTGATGGGCGTCGTCGAGCACCACGGTGTCCACGGCGGCGGGGCCGATCAGCTGCCCGCGATGCTCATCCAGCACGGGCAGGTCCTCGTGGGAGGCGAGCAGGACGCCGCCGTGCTGCGCCCACCCGGTCACGGCGTCGTGGACGGGCGGCGGCTCGCTCCCGGATGACGCCGCCGAGTCCTGCGCCGCGGCTGAGGCACCGAGCACAAACACGTCCAGCCCCACCGCCTCGACCCGGCGCCGCCACCGCGCGAGGCGTTCCGGTGCCGTCGTCAGGAGGATGCGGCGTCGTGAGGGCCGCGCGTCAAAGACGGCGTCCAGATGCGCGAGCGCCGCGACGACGCCGGGCACCGGATCCAGGCCGGGCTCATCGGCGAGCACCATGCGCCGCTGCGCGAGGAAGAAGCGCGCGGCGACCTCCTGATGGGCCAGCAACTGCACCGGGGCGCCCGCAGCCGGCGGGCGCAGCGGATGCTGCCGGATGCGAGCGGCCAGGTGATCCGGCAGGCCGTGGTCGGGGAGATCCGGAGGGGACTGGTCCACCCCAGCCTCCCGCGCGAGCGCGGCGTAGAGTCCGGGCCGGTCCACCACAGCGGACCACCCGGACTCGGGCACCGCTGAACCTGGTGCGTCGGGCCC
>JAUNTT010000081.1:0-9482 GCA_030538555.1 Micrococcus sp. | reverse complement strand
GAGAATCGCGCAGGTGCAGGCCCGTGGCCACGAGGGCTTCGAGGTGCTGGCGCAGGGCCGCGGCATGCTCGGCGTCGCCGGACACGAGTAGTCGGGTGGCACCCTCGTCCAGGGCCCGTCCCAGCGGCAGCAGGCCCCGGATTGTCTCCAGATGCTCCCGACGCCGGGCCACGCTGCGCAACGGCTGCCCCTCGCTGAGGCGCTCGGCCACGCGGGCGTGCGCGCGGCTGGGCGGGTGCAGGGCGTGCACATCCAGGACGCGCTGGGAGGTGGCCACCTCGGCGAACCAGGCCTCGGCCGCCGCCGCGGCCCGGTGCGCCAGGCGCGGACTGACCCCCGGCAGCCGGACCAGCTCGCGCCGCGCCGCGTAGACATCGCCGACGCTGCGCAGCCCCGCCTCCTCGAGGGGTGCGCGGCGCAGCACGCCGTCCGCCTGCTCCGCGAGACGTTCCAGCGGCAGCGCATCGAGGGCGGGACGCACCGTGGCCTCGCGGACAGCGTGCACGTCCTCGGCCAGTCGAGCGCGGTGCTGCTCGGCCTGCTCCAGTGCGGTGCCGGCGGCGCGTGCCGCGCTTGTTACCGGCGACGGGCTGGCGAACTGCGCCGCGTCCGATCCTTGCGCCGCGCTCGTGACCGGACCCAGGGCCGCGGCGGGGATGACGCTGACCCGGCCGCGCACGGCGGGCACGTGGGAACCCAGGTCCAGGGCGTCGGTGCCGTCCAGTGCCCCGGGCCGGGCGCTGCGAATGACCGCCGGGAGACCAGCCGCCAGGGCCCGGGCATGGAAGTCGAGGACGCGGCGGGCGGCGGCCGTGTTCGCGGATCCGACGAGGCGGCGCTGCACCCGGCCGCGCCAACTGGCCGCCGCGCGGGCTGCCGGCAGATCAGCGGCGACCGCGGTGGTGAGCTCCTCGAAGAGGACGGCGTGCTGGGTGCTCAGCGTGGACATCGCATCGAAGGCGGCCAGATCGGCGAGAGTGGCGTCGTCGTGCGGGCCGAGGGGCAGGATCTGCCATGTCCGCGACCCCGAGGCCACCGTGGTGATTCGGGATTCCAGGGCGGCGACAGCGCGATCACGGCGCGCGCCGACCGCCGTGCGCTGTCGCAACGTCTCCGTGCCCTCGGTGAGCCAGACGACGACCTCGTCCACGGCACGGTGCAGCTGCGCGCGCTCCGGTTCCGCCATGACTCCTATTGTGCTTGAGATGCGGCGATGCTCGAGCCCTCAACCGTCGCCGACATTGCGCGCGGGCGTCCGAGTCTGAGATACATGGACAGTCGCCCCTCGCCCCGCCCCCAGGAGACTGCTCGTGAAGATCGCCCTGCTGCAGCTCAACGCCACTGCCGACGTGGACGCCAACCTGGCCGCCCTGCTCGAGGCCGGCCAGTCCGCCGCCTATCAGGGTGCCCGCCTCTTGCTCGCCCCCGAGGCCGCCACGTGCGCCTTCGACGGCGACCCCGGCGCGTTCGCGCGGGAGCGGGCCACCGAGGTCCACGAGCGGCTCGCGACGGCGGCGCGGCAGTGGAATGTGGCGTTCGTCGTCGGGTCCTTCACGGCGGCCGAGGACGGGCGGATCCACAACACGCAGCTCGCGTTCCTGCCCGATGGCGTCTGGCGCGCTTATGACAAGATCCACCTCTTCGATGCGTTCGGCCACCTCGAGTCCGAGACCATCGCACCCGGGTCCACTCCCGTCACCTTCAGCTTCGAGGGCGTCCGCTTCGGCATGTCCACCTGCTATGACGTGCGGTTCCCCGAGCTCTACACCCGGCTGGCTCGCGACGGCGCCCATGCGCTGCTCGTCGGCGCCTCCTGGGGCGATGGGCCCGGCAAGGCCGCCCAGTGGGACACGCTCACGCGGGCCCGCGCCCTGGATGCCGCCAGCTGGGTGCTGGCCTGCGGGCAGTCCGTGCGGGATCTCGAGCGCGTCGGGGAGCCCACGGGTGCGCCGCTGGGTGTGGGCCATTCCGCGGTGGTGCGCCCGGACGGCATCGATGTGACGCGCGCCGGCGCGAGTCCCGAGATCGTCTACGCCGAGATCGACGTCACCGCAGCCGAGGACTTCCGCCGCGCCGTGCCCGTGCTGCGCCACGGACGGCTGCGCGGCGCCTGAGGCTGGTCCCTCCCGTTCCGGGGTGAGCAGTACTCACCCGGGAGCGCGCCGTCAGAGGCTCGGGTAGTCCGTGTACCCGCGGGCGCCGCCGGTGTAGAAGGTCTCCGGGCGCGGCTCGTTCAGCGCGGCCCCGGTCTCCCAGCGGCGCACCAGGTCCGGGTTGGCGATGACGGCCCGGCCCACGCTGACGGCCGCGGCCACGTCCTCGCCCACCAGACGGGCTGCCTCCTCGAGGGTGGTGATCTCGGCGAAGCCCGTGTTGGCGATCAGCGGCGCGCGAGAGGCCGACCGGATCGACTGGACGAGCTCACTGCCCGGCTCGGCGTGCAGCACGTCGATGTGGGACAGCCCCAGATCCGCGACCGACTCGGCGAAGTGGCGGTAGGCGGCGGCGACGTCGTCGTGATCCTGCTCCACGGCACCCTGGACGTTGTGCTCGGGGGAGACGCGGATGCCCGTGCGGTCCGCGCCGATCGCCGCGGCGACGGCCCGCGTGACCTCGATGCCCAGCCGCGCGCGGCGTTCCGGGGTGCCGCCGTACTCATCACTGCGCAGATTGGAGGAGGGGGAGAAGAACTGGTGGATCAGGTAGCCGTTGGCACCGTGGATCTGGACGGCGTCGAAGCCGGCGTCCATGGCCCGCTCGGCGGCTGCGACGAAGTCGGCCACCACCCCGTCGATCTCCTCGACACTCAGCGCATGCGGGAGAGGGGCATCCACCTTGCCGGTGGAGATGCGGATCGGATTCGGGGCCGCCACCGCCGACGGCGCCACAATGCGACCCGTGCCCGTGATCTCCGGGTGAGAGATCCGCCCGCCGTGCATGATCTGCAGCGCGATCCGCCCGCCCTCGGCATGTACGGCGTCGGTGACCTTCCGCCAGCCGACCACGTGCTCCGCCGTCGCGATGCCGGGCTGCCCGTACCAGGTGCGTCCTTCAATGACCGGCCACGTCCCCTCGGCCACGATCATCCCGACGCCGGCGCGCTGCCGGTACTGCTCCACCATGAGCGCGTTCGGGGTGCCGTCGAGCTCGGCGCGCAGGCGCGTGAGCGGGGCCATCACCACCCGGTTGGCGGCCTCGACGGCGCCGAAGCGGACGGCGGAGAACAGACGGGTGGACGACAGGGTGGCGCTCATGTAGTGGCCTCGTGGATCGGGGGTGGGGACTCTCGCGGTGGCCAACCTCGGACCCCGCAGACGTATTCCCCTTGTCCCTGCATCCGGAGGCCAGGGATACGGAATACTAGGGCGCATGGCCGAAGACATCGCGGAGCAGACTCCCGCCACCGCCGCCCTGCCGGACCCGGACCGCGCCAAGCAGGCCGCCCGCGAGAGTCCGCTGACGGCCGCCAGCCCCACGCACGGCGAGCACCTGGCCACCCGACTGCAGAACCGCTGGAATCGCATCCACCGGGCTCGCTCCCTTGCGCGCGGCCACGTGCCGACCGTGATGGCCTTCACCGGCTACGGGTCCACCGCGTGGATCCGGGTGCTCTCGCGCGTGGTGCTCGCTCCGGATGAGGACTTCCTCAACGGCCGCCGCGTGCACAGCCTCGTCCGCGACGGCGTGCGCGGGTGGCGCAACTTCGTCTCCCCGCCGCTGGCCGGGGCCAAGGTCAGCGTCACCGCGGCCGGCCAGACGCACACGCTGACCACGGACCGGATGGGCGTGGTGGATGCCGTGATCACGGCAGAGTTCGAGCCGGGCTGGCAGACCATCACCCTGGACGTGGGCGATGACGAGACGGCCGAGGCGGACATCTACATCGCCGATCCCGAGCAGAGGATCGGCCTGGTCTCCGACATCGACGACACCGTGGTGGTCACCGCCCTGCCCCGACCGCTGCTCGCGGCATGGAACTCGTTCGTCCTGGATGAGCACGCTCGCACGCCCACCCCGGGCATGGCCGTGCTGCTGCGACGCATTGCGGCCAGCCATCCCAAAGCGCCCGTCCTGTACCTCTCCACCGGCGCCTGGAATGTGGCTCAGACCCTCACCCGTTTCCTCGGCCGCAACCTCTACCCGCTGGGTCCGCTGCTGCTCACCAGCTGGGGGCCCACGGAGGACCGCTGGTTCCGCTCCGGCATGGAGCACAAGGTCACCCAGCTCGAGCGGCTCTCGGAGGAGTTCCCGGACACCCAGTGGATCCTGGTCGGCGACGACGGCCAGCATGATCCGGAGATCTACGCCGACTTCGCGCGGCGTCACCCGGATCAGGTCAAGGTCATCGTGATCCGTCAGCTCACCCCCTCCGAGGCGCTGCTGGCCGGTGGTCGCGCGCAGGAGACCAAGCACTCCACGCCGGGCATCCCGTGGTGCTACGGACCGGACGGTGCGGCGCTCGCCGCGCAGCTCGAGGAGCTCGGCATTCTCGAGGCCCGCTTCGTGGACCAGCGGCCCGAGGGTGTGCGCAGCGTGATCGAGGGCACCGCGGAATGACCGCCCGCTCGGTGCAGGTGCGCATTCCGCTGCGCTGGAAAGACATGGACGCCTACGGACACGTCAACAACATCGCGGTGGTCCAGGTGCTGGAGGAGGCCCGTGTGGCCGCCTTCGGCGTGCCCTCCGGCACAGGGGCCCCCGGGGCCCCGACGCCGCCCATCGATCTGCTGCAGAACGCGGCCGAGGGCGTGCACACGTTCATCTCCGAGCACACCGTGAAGTATCGACGGCAGCTGCCGTACCGTCCCGTGCCGCTGCGGGTCACCGTGCGAGTGGACGCCGTGAAGGCAGCCTCGGTGCACGTGGGCTATGAGCTGCGCGACGGCGTCGACGATGCCCTCTGCGTCACCGCGACCTCGGTGATGGTGTTCGTGGATGCCGCGAGCGGCCGACCGGTCCGCATCACCCCGGAGCAGCGCGCGGCCCTCGAAGCCTGAACACTCGCACCCCGCACGCACCCCCTCACACGCATCTCCCACAGCCGCGGGGTGGGATCAGACGATGCCCTGGGCGAGCATCGCGTCGGCGACCTTGATGAAGCCCGCGATGTTGGCGCCCACCACGTAGTTGCCGGGGGAGCCGTACTCCTCGGCCGTCTCGACGCAGCGGTCGTGGACCGAGGTCATGATGCCCTCGAGGCGATCATGGGTGTACTCGAAGTTCCACGAGTCCCGCGAGGCGTTCTGCTGCATCTCCAGTGCCGAGGTGGCCACGCCGCCGGCGTTGGCGGCCTTGCCGGGCCCGAACAGGGTCTCGGCCTCGATGAACATGTGCGTGGCGGCCTCGGTACAGGGCATGTTCGCGCCCTCCGAGACGGCCTTGACGCCGTTCTCCAGCAGCTTCTTGGCGGCCTTGTCATCCAGCTCGTTCTGCGTGGCGGAGGGGACGGCGACGGTGCCGGGCACATCCCACACGGAGCCGCCCTCCACGTAGCGGGCGGAGGACCGACGCTCGGCGTACTCGGAGATGCGGGCGCGCTCCACCTCCTTGACCTGCTTGAGCAGGTCGAGGTCGATGCCCTTCTCATCCACGATGTAGCCCTGCGAGTCCGAGGCCGTTATCACGGTGGCGCCGAGGTCCATGGCCTTCTCGGCGGCGTAAATGGCCACGTTGCCGGAGCCGGAGATCAGGACCTTCTGCCCGTCCATGGACTCGCCGCGGGTCTTGAGCATGGAGTCGGCGAACATGACGGCGCCGTAGCCGGTGGCCTCGGTGCGCACGAGCGAACCGCCCCACGTGAGGCCCTTGCCGGTGAGCACGCCGGCCTCGAAGCGGTTGGTGAGGCGCTTGTACTGGCCGAACATGTAGCCGATCTCGCGGGCGCCCACGCCGATGTCACCGGCAGGGACGTCGGTGTGCTCACCGATGTGGCGGTGCAGCTCGGTCATGAAGGACTGGCAGAAGCGCATGACCTCGCCGTCGGAACGCCCGGCCGGGTTGAAGTCGGAGCCGCCCTTGCCGCCGCCGATGGGCATGCCGGTCAGCGAGTTCTTGAAGATCTGCTCGAAGCCGAGAAACTTGATGATGCCCAGGTAGACCGAGGGGTGGAAGCGGATGCCGCCCTTGTAGGGGCCCAGTGCGGAGTTGAACTCGACGCGGAAGCCACGGTTGACCTGAACCACGCCCTGATCGTCCACCCACGGGACGCGGAAGATGATCTGGCGCTCGGGCTCGCAGAGGCGGTGCAGGATGCCGGCCTCCACGTATTGCGGGTGCCGGTCCACCACGGGGTCCAGGGCCTCGAAGACCTCGGAGACGGCCTGGTGGAACTCCGCCTCACCGGGGTTGCGGGCGAAGACCTCGTCGCGGAGCTTGACTAGTTCAGCGTGCATGTCGCAGTTCCTCGTGGGGTTGGATGGCCGCCGTTGAGTGCGGATCGGCATGGTCAGTCCCAGCGTCCTTGATGGGTGCAGTCATCATGTCATCGCAGGCATATCTATCGCGTTTCGTTCCACACTCTGGACATTCAGTGAACGCGGACTCACCCAGCCCAGCGTCCTGCGGTCACACGTCTCCGGCCCGACGACGTCGTCCGGCCTCGGTCCGCAGGACCTCGGGACTCAGAACCCGACGACGGCCTCCCGGCGCTGCTGCACGCGGATCGCCTTCGCGTAGTAGCCGAGCAGCTGCTCGCACAGCACCGGCCACGTGCGCCCCTGCACCGACTCCCACGCGGCCTGCGCGAAGGCGGCGCGCTTGGCGTCGTCGTAGAGCAGATCCGCGGCCTGCTCGCGCAGCTGGCCCAGATTGCCCGGCTCGTAGAGCCAGCCGGTGCGCGAGGGATCCACGAGGTCGAGGGGGCCGCCGCGGCCCACGGCCACCACCGGCACACCCGAGGCCATGGCCTCCTGCAGGGTCTGCCCGAAGGTGTCCGACTCGCCCGGGTGCACGAAGAGATCGAGGCTGGCCACATGGCGGGCGAGATCCTCCCCACCCTGGAAGCCCGCGAAGTGGGCGCCCGGCAGGCTCTGCTCCAGCTGCTCGCGCAGCGGCCCCGAGCCGATGATGACCAGGCGCGTGTCCGGCAGATCGGCGAGCACCCGCAAGTCCTCGACCTGCTTCTCGTGGGCAAGCCGACCCACGAAGCCGATGAGGCGCTCACCGTTGGGGGCCAGCTCGGCGCGCAGACCGGCGTCGCGCTTGGCAGGATGGAAGCGCTGCGAGTCCACGCCGCGCGCCCACCGGTGGACGCGGTGCACGCCGAGGCCGTGGAGCTGGCGCAGCGTGAACGACGAAGGGGCGAGGGTGAGGGTCGCCGTGTTGTGCAGGCGCACCACATGCGACCACAGCATGTCCTCGAGCCAGGGCGCGCCGTAGCGGGCCGCGTAGCGCGGGACCTCGGTCTGATAGATCGCCACCGACGGGATGCCGAGATCCTCGGCGGCCTGGACCGCGCGCCAGCCGAGCACGAACGGGGAGGCGATGTGGACGACGTCGGGACGGAAGCGTGCCAGGATGCCGCGCACCCGCGAGACGCCGCCGGCTGCCACGCGCACCGACGAGTACCCGGACAGGGGGACGGAGGGCAGGCGGTGCACGCGGAAGCCCTCCACGGAGCTGGGCGCGACGCCGGCGTCCTCGCGCTGCGTCCACCCCGCGATCCACGAGGAAGAGGGGGCGATGACGATCGCCTCATGGCCCTGCGAGCGCAGATGCCGCAGGACCTGCAGCACGGAGTTGGTGACCCCGTTCATGTGGGGCAGGAACGATTCAGCAACCACAGCAATGCGCATGCCATCCAGCCTGGCCGCACCGCTGAACCGGCAGACACCGTGCGGATGGCCCGCGGGTGCCCGATCTGTGAATTGTGGGTGACGCCCGGGAATGTGCTGGACCCGCCGGGTGCGTCGGTGTGGGCCGCCGCCCGCGCGCGAGGGCGGTGGCACCATAGAGGGGATGACCGCGCGCACCTCTCGACTCCTCAAGCCCCTGCCTCTTCCCCTCTGGGCTCAGGGGGCGATCGAGGCACTCCTGACGGCGGCGTTCGGCCTGCTCGTGGTGATGATTCCGACGCTGGCGGTGTGGATCACCGGCGGCTTCCAGCATGACCAGATCGACGACGTCGTCCAGACCGGCGGCGTGCTGTGGCTGGCGATGCACGGCACGCCCGTCACGGTCACCACCGGCATGCCCGCTCCGGACGGCACGCCCGTGGCCGGGACGATGTGGATGGTGCCGTGGCTGCTCACCGCCATCCCCGTGTTCTTCTCGTGGCGGGCGGGACGCCGCCTGGCCCGAGCCTCCTACCGGGATCAGGCGTGGCAGGCGCTGGCTGGCGGCATGGTGTCCTATGCGCTCGTGGGACTCACGGCCGCGCTGCTGCCCGGTCGCAGCGGCACGGAGGTCGGCTGGGGGTGGGCGATCGTGCTGCCCCCGCTGCTCTTCGGTCTGGCCGCCGTGGCCGGGGCGCGTCGCGAGGCCGGCACCTGGGCGCATCTGGTGGGCGTGGATGTCACTGAGCGCATCGCCCGACGCTCCCAGTACGAGCGCTGGGCCGGCTCCTATGCGTGGGCCGTGCTGCGGGCCTGCACCGTGGCGCTGGCCATGCTCGTGCTGCTGCACAGCCTGCTCGTGGCCGGGCGCCTGGCGGCGCAGTGGGCGGAGATCGTCCAGATGTATCAGATGGTCGGGGCCGGTCCGGTGGGTGGATTCATGCTCACCATGCTGCAGCTGGGCTATCTGCCCGCCATGATCGCGTGGTCCATGGCCTGGACTGCCGGCCCGGGATTCAGCATCGGCACGCAGAGTGGCTACTCCGTGTTCGGGGCCGACGTGGCCCCCGTGCCCGCCCTGCCCGTGCTCGCGGGGCTGCCCGCACCCAGCGAGACCTGGCACCTGGTCTTCCTGGCGCTGCCGATCCTCGCCGGCGCCGTGGCCGGTGCCTGGCTGCTGCGCGAGGGGGAGAACCACCTCGATGACTGGGTCATGACCAAGATCTCGCAGCGGTGGCTCTCGCTCACGACGTCGTCACTCGTCTTGGCGGCGTTGCTCGGCCTGCTCACGGGTCTGCTGCTGCTTGTGCCGCTCGCGCTGACGTCCGGGACGATGGGCGTGGGCACCTACACGGTGATCGGCTCGAACGTGTGGCTCGTGGCGCTGGCGATGGCCGGCTGGGTGGCCCTGGGCGGGCTGATCGGTTACCTGTGTGCGCTGGGCTGGCAGGCCCGCGCTCTGGACCGGGGCGCGCGGCGTGCCGAGCGGGAGCGGGAGCAGCGGCGGCCGCCAGGGCGTCGACGCGGCGCACCACGAAGGCTGCGCGGGTCGGCGCGACGCAGAACGCGAAGAAGGCATCGAAGGCCGACACGACGAAGGGGGCGACGACGGCAGGCAAGACTCCCGTCGCGCCCATCGCCGCCGAGCGGCCGGCGTCGGCCACCAGCCAGCGCCCTGCACCCCGTCGAGCGGGCGCCCGCCGTCCTGCC
>JAUNTT010000080.1 GCA_030538555.1 Micrococcus sp. | reverse complement strand
ACCCCGGAGCCGGATCCGGAGGATGAGGAGGGTGGCGGCACCGGGTCGAGCTTCCCGACGCCGCCGACCGCCTGATCGCGCCTCCCACCGGATACTCGACTCCGGTGGGCACCGAGGGCGGAGGGGTTGCGTTGCACCCTCTCCGCCCTCGGTGTATACAGGGCCCCGCTGCGGCGTGGTGCGCATCACCCTCTTGGCCGCGAATTGCCCCCACCTCTCCCCTTTCGGCGCCCTTTATGTATACAATCGCCGTATGCGAGCCAGCGAACGTGCGTACCAGACTCTGAGGGCTGAGATCCTCGACTGGAGCCTGCCGCCGGGCGCCACGCTGGCCGAAGTTGAGCAGGCCGAGCGCCTCGGCATCTCTCGCACCCCCGTGCGCGAGGCCCTCTCGCGGCTCGTTGCCGATGGTCTCGCCGAGCAGAACTCGGGTCGCGGGATCGTGGTCGCCGATCTCTCCCTCGAGCAGGCCGATCAGCTCTTCGATCTGCGCATCGCCCTCGAGTCGCTGCTGGCCCGCCGCGCCGCCCAACGCTCTGCTGGCGCCACCGCCGTGGAGTTCGCCGAGCTCGCCGCGCAGTTCATGGCCGTCGTCGAGCCGCTGCGTGCCGGCTCCGATCCCACCGCGTACTACGCGATGACCGCGTCCCTCGACGCGGCGCTGGATGCCTCGTCTGACAACCCCTATCTGGTGTCCACGCTGCGCACCTTGCGCCTGCATCTGGCTCGCCTGCGCCGGCTCGCCGCCAACGATCCGCAGCGCCTTGCGGCCTCGGCCGCCGAGCACGCGGACATCGCTTCCGCCGTCGCCGAGGGAGCCGCCGATCTCGCCGAGGCCACCACGCGCGTGCATCTGCACCATGCCTTCCACCACTTGACTCGACGCACCCGCGCCGAGGCCAGCCACGGACTGCTGTCGACCCCCGCGTCGCAGCCCTGACCATTCCACGACCCCTGCCCATCGATGAAGGGAACACCATGAAGAACCATCACGTTCGCGTCTACCGCTCCGAGGAGAACCTCGAGCGCAAGGATCAGCTCGCCTGGAAGCTGGCCGAGGTGGCCACCGATCCCGTGGAGATCCTCCCCGAGGTCGAGGAGATGATCATCAACCGGATCATCGACAACGCCTCCGTCGCCGTGGCCTCCCTGCAGCGCGGCCCGATCATCGCCGCACGCGCCCAGGCACTGTCCCACCCCGTCTCCAAGAACGGCGAGGGTGCCACCGTGTTCGGCATCGAGGAGAAGGTCTCCCCCGAGTGGGCCGCCTGGGCCAACGGCGTGGCCGTGCGTGAGCTCGACTACCACGACACGTTCCTGGCCGCCGAGTACTCGCACCCCGGTGACAACATCCCGGCCGTGCTCGCCGTCGCCCAGCACTGCAACCGCTCCGGCAAGGACCTGGTGCGCGGCATCGCCACCGGCTACGAGGTGCAGGTGGACCTCGTGAAGTCCATCAACCTCTACGGCCACAAGATCGACCACGTCGCTCACATCGGCCCCTCGGCCTCCGCGGGCATCGGCACCCTGCTGGGCCTGGACACCGAGACGATCTTCCAGGCCATCGGCCAGGGCCTGCACACCACCACCGCCACCCGCCAGTCGCGCAAGGGCGAGATCTCTACGTGGAAGGCCCACGCCCCCGCCTTCGCCGGCAAGATGGCCGTCGAGGCCGTGGACCGTGCGATGCGCGGCCAGACCTCGCCCGTGCCGATCTACGAGGGCGAGGACGGCGTCATCGCCTGGATGCTCGACGGCAAGGACGCCTCCTACGAGGTGCCGCTGCCCGAGGCCGGCGAGCCCAAGCGCGGCATCCTGGACACCTACACGAAGGAGCACTCCGCGGAGTACCAGGCGCAGGCCTGGATCGATCTGGCCCGCAAGCTCAACAAGGAGCACCCGGAGGCCATCGATCCGAAGAACGTGGAGTCGGTGCTGATCAAGACCTCGCACCACACCCACTACGTGATCGGCTCCGGCGCCAACGACCCGCAGAAGTACGATCCGCAGGCCTCCCGCGAGACCCTCGACCACTCGATCCCCTACATCTTCACCGTCGCCCTGCAGGACGGCGCGTGGCACCACGTGGACTCCTACGCACCGGAGCGTGCTCAGCGCGAGGACACCGTCGAGCTGTGGCACAAGGTCACCACGGTCGAGGACCCAGAGTGGACCCGCCGCTACCACTCGCTGGACCTCGAGGAGAAGGCGTTCGGCGGCGCCGTCGAGATCACCCTCAAGGACGGCACCGTCATCACCGACGAGATCGCCGTGGCCGACGCCCATCCCCTCGGTGCCCGCCCCTTCGCCCGCGAGCAGTACATCACCAAGTTCCGCACCCTGGCCGAGGGCATCGTCTCGCCCGAGGAGCAGGACCGGTTCCTCGACGCCGTGCAGCGCGTGTCCGAGCTGGGCGCCGGCGAGCTGGACCAGCTCAACGTGGTGGCCGACGCCGCATTCCTCTCCGAGCAGGATCTCGCCAACGCCCCGAAGGGTCTGTTCTGATGCTGTACTCCCAGCTCACCGCCGAGCAGAAGCGCGTCCGCCTGCGCGAGACACTCGCCGAGGGCGGGGCCGCCCCGTTCCCCGGCGCGTTCACCCCGCTCACGGCGCGACTGATCGAGGAGAAGGGCTTCCCCGGGGTGTACATCTCCGGGGCCGTGCTCGCCAATGAGCTCGGCCTGCCCGACGTCGGTCTCACCACGCTCACCGAGGTGGCCGCCCGGGGCGGGCAGATCGCCCGGCTGACCGACCTGCCCTGTCTGATCGATGCGGACACCGGATTCGGCGAGCCGATGAACGTGGCCCGCACCGTGCAGGAGCTCGAGAACGCCGGCCTGGCCGGCTGCCACATCGAGGACCAGTTCAATCCGAAGCGCTGCGGTCACCTCGACGGCAAGAACATGGTGGACCTGGAGACCGCGGTCAAGCGGATCCGCGCCGCCGTGGACGCCCGCCGGGACCCGAACTTCCTCATCATGGCGCGCACCGACCTGCGCGCCGTGGAGGGCCTGGACGCCGCCATCGCGCGGATGAAGGCGCTCGTGGAGGCCGGAGCTGACGCGATCTTCCCCGAGGCGCTCAAGGACCTCGGCGAGTTCGAGACGGTGTGCGCCGAGCTCAAGCCCCTGGGCGTGCCGGTGCTGGCCAACATGACCGAGTTCGGCAAGTCCGAGCTGTTCACCCGGGACCAACTGGCCGCGGCCGGCGTGTCCATGGTGATCTACCCGGTCACCCTGCTGCGCTCGGCGATGGGCGCGGCGGAGCGTGTGCTCGACGCCATCCAGGCCGAGGGCACCCAGGCCAGCCAGGTCGACCAGATGTTGACCCGCACCCGGCTGTATGACTTGGTGGACTACGAGGCGTACAACCAGTTCGACACCGGCATCTTCAACTTCGAGGTGCCGACCCTGGACATCGAGTCCAACAACTCCAACCTCTGATCGTGGCGATCGTCTCTCCGCCCGGGTGGTCCGGGCGGAGAGACGGCGCAGATAAGGAGCCACATCATGACTGAATCCGAGATCAAGAAGGGCCTGGCCGGCGTCGTGGTGGACTACACCGCGGTGTCCAAGGTCAACCCGGAGACGAACTCGCTGCTCTACCGCGGCTACCCCGTGCAGGATCTGGCCGCCCAGCTGTCCTTCGAGGCCGTCGCCCTGCTGCTGTGGAACGGCGAGCTGCCCACCGAGAAGGAGCTCGAGGAGTTCCAGCGCTTCGAGCGCAGCCACCGTGCCCTGGACCCGAAGGTCAAGCAGGCCATCGACCTGCTGCCCACCGACTGCCACCCCATGGACGTGGGCCGCACCGCAGTGTCCGTGCTCGGCGCGAACCACCCGAAGGCCGAGGACTCCTCTGCCGAGGCCGAGCTCGAGAAGGCCAAGGCCCTGTTCGCGGCGTTCCCGGCGGCAGTCGCCTATGACCAGCGACGTCGTCGTGGCCTGGAGCCGGTGGAGGCCCGCGAGGACCTCGACTACTCGCAGAACTTCCTGTGGATGACCTTCGGTGAGGAGGCCGCCGAGGAGGTCGTCGACGCGTTCCGCGTGTCGATGGTGCTCTACGCCGAGCACTCGTTCAACGCCTCGACGTTCACGGCCCGCGTGATCACCTCAACGCTGTCTGATCTGCATTCGGCCGTGACCGGTGCGATCGGCGCCCTGAAGGGTCCGTTGCACGGCGGCGCCAACGAGGCCGTCATGCACACCTTCGACGAGATCGGCATCCGCACCGAGGAGTCCCGCGAGGACGCTGCGGCCCGGGCGAAGGCCTGGATGGAGGACGCCCTGGCCCAGAAGAAGAAGGTCATGGGCTTCGGCCACCGCGTGTACAAGAACGGCGACTCGCGCGTGCCGACCATGAAGGCCGCCCTGGATCGGATGATCGACCACTACGGGCGCGAGGAGATGCTGGGCCTCTACGACGGACTTGAGTCCGCCATGGAGGAGGCCAAGCAGATCAAGCCGAACCTCGACTACCCGGCCGGGCCCACTTACCACCTGATGGGCTTCGACACGGAGATGTTCACGCCGATCTTCATCGCCTCGCGCATCACCGGCTGGACCGCGCACATCATGGAGCAGCGCGCCGCGAACGCGCTGATCCGCCCTCTCTCGGCCTACAACGGTCCCGAGCAGCGCGAGCTGCCGACCAGCTGAGCAGGCCAGCGCTGGCTGCCCGCTCGGTGAGCAGGCCAGCACGACGACGGCGGGTCACCCCTGGTGGGGTGGCCCGCCGTTCGCGTGGGCCCCGTTCGCCTGGGGAATCGTCACAGCGCCCGCGGGTGGGCGGCCGCGTAGACCTCGCGCAGGGAGTCGATGGTGACCAGGGTGTAGACCTGGGTGGTGGTCACGGACGCGTGACCGAGCAGTTCCTGCACCACACGCACATCCGCCCCACCCTGCAGCAGGTGGGTGGCGAAGCTGTGCCGCAGGGTGTGGGGTGACACCTCGGAGGTGAGCTGCGCCCGCTCGGCGGCCCGCTGCAGGATGGTCCACGCGGACTGACGGCTCAGCCGCCCGCCCCGCTGATTCGTGAACAGCGCGGGTGTGGCAGCCGAAGCTCGCTGGACCATGGCGGGTCGTCCGCGGACCAGCCACGCCTCCAGGGCTGCCCCCGCATAGGAGCCCACCGGCACCACGCGCTCCTTCGATCCCTTGCCGAACAGGCGCACCACGGGCGCGGACTCGCCGTCGACGGCGCCGATGCCGACGACGTCGTCCACGTCGAGTCCGACAGCTTCGGAGACGCGGGCCCCGGTCCCGTAGAGGAACTCGAGCAGGGCCCGGTCCCGCAGCCCGGCCGGCGTCGTGGTGTCCACGGCATCGAGCAGCGCGGTGACCTCGTCGATGCTCAAGCTTTGGGGCAGCCGCTGGCCGGGGGTCGGCGGGGTGACGTCACGGGCGGGGTCGTCCTCGGTGAGGCCCTCGAGTGCCCAGAAGCGGTGCAGTCCGCGCACCGCAACCATCACGCGGGCCACCGAGCGGACGGCGAGCGCCGCGGCGCCGTCCTGGCCCGTGGAGAGGGTGCGGGCGAACTCCCGCACGTGGCCAGCCTCGATCTGGCGGGGCTCGGTGATGTGCTGCGCGTCCAGCCACGTCAGGTAGCGGGTGAGGTCGCGCCGGTAGGCGGCCAGGGTGTTCGCCGAGCGGCCCTTCTCGACGCTGAGGTGATCGAGGTACCGGCGGGCCGGGGTCTCGAGGCGGCTGGCGGTACTCGTGCCGCGCGCCGCGTGCGTCTCGCCCTCGCCCGCGTGGGTCACTCGTCGTGGTCCGCGGGGCGGGCCAGGGCCAGCGGGGCGTCCACGGGACGCAGGCGCCGCCAGCCGCGGGAGCGGTGGGCATGCAGGGCGAGGACGGCGGTGATCGTGGAGGGGCTGCGGACCCGGCCGTCGAGCACGGCGTCGATGACCTCGTCCACGCTGATCCACGCCAGCGGCATCCCGGCCTCTTCGGCGCTGCGGGTGAAGCGCTCCTCTTCCGGCACCTGCTCCACGTTGCGGGCCAGGAAGATGCGGATGATCTCGGAGGAGCCGCCCGGGGTGGTGTAGAAGTCCACGAGCGTGTGCCATTCACGGGCTCGCAGATCGGCTTCCTCCCACAGCTCGCGGGCGGCGAGCTCGGGCAGGTCCTCGCCGTCGACGTCGCGCAGCCCCGCGGGGATCTCCCACAGCTCCATGCCTACCGGGTGGCGATACTGCCGGACCAGGGCGACCTGTTCCTGCGGGCCGGCACCGGTCATGTGCGTGCGCACGGCCAGGATCCCGACGGCGCCGGGATGGTCGATGAGCTCACGGACCAGCGCCTCCTCATCATCCGCGTGCAGCCGGAACGACTCGCGCACCACGTCCCAGACCTTGCCGTCGAAGACGGTCTTGGACTTCTTGACGGGTCGGGGTCGAGCGAGGTCCTGCAGGGGTGAGCGTCCGGCGAAGTCGTCGTGCGGGGTCACTGGGGTCCTCTCGAGGCGTGCAGCAGTTCGCGGGCGTGGTCCTGGGCGGCGGCGGAGTCGGCGTGACCGGCGAGCATGCGGGCCAGCTCCGCGACCCGGGCGGCGTCGTCGAGGACGCGGACATCCGAGGTGGTGAGTCCGGCGTCGGGGTCGGAGTCCTTGGAGACCTTGATGTGCCGGTCGGCGTAGGCGGCGACCTGCGGCAGGTGGGTGACGCAGAGGACCTGTACGTGCTGGGCGAGGCGGGCCAGACGCGCGCCGATGGCCACGGCTGCCTCGCCGCCGACCCCGGCGTCGACCTCGTCAAACACGAACGTAGGGACCGGATCCGTGGCCGCGAGCACCACCTCGAGGGCGAGCATCACGCGGGAGAGTTCGCCGCCGGAGGCCCCCTTGCCCAGCGGGCGAGGTGCGGAGCCGGCGTGCGGGCGCAGCAGCAGGCTGATGTCGTCCGCACCGTGGGGCCCGGGCTGGGTGGGGGTGAGCTCGACGTGGAAGCTGGCGTCCGGCATGAACAGGGCGTGCAGCTCGTGGGTCACGTCAGTCTCGAGCCGGGTGGCGGCCTCGCGGCGCAGGTCGCTGAGCCGCTGTGCCTGCTCGCCCAGCGCGGTCTGCAGCTCAGCGTGCTCGGCGGCGAGCTCCTCCACGCGGCCCGAGTCTCCTGTGAGCTCCTCGAGCCGGGGTCGCTGGGCCTGCGCCCAGTCCAGCACGTCGGTCAGCTCGGGCCCGTAGAGGCGCTGCAGTGTGGTCAGCGTCGCCAGGCGGTGCTGAGCCTCGTCCAGCTCGGCGACCGTGTCCGCATCGAGGTCACCGAGCAGGGCAGTGACATCGGCCCCGATGTCCGTGAGCACGACGGCGGCCTCAGCCAGCCGGGCAGCCACGGCCTCGACCGCGGTGTCCTCGCCGGGGGCACCGTGCAGGGCCGCGCGGGCGGACTCGATCAGCGTCAGCGCGCCGGGAACATCCTCGCCGGCCTCAGCGTCGGCCCCCTGCAGCAGCGCCTGGGCCTGGGCGGCGGCCGCGCGCAGCTGATCGGCGTTCTCGAGACGACGGATCCGCTCCCGCAGCTCCTCGTCCTCACCGGCCTGGGGGGCGGCCTCGTCGATGTCGGTCAGGGCGCGCTGCAGGGCGTCGGCCTCGCGGGCGCGCTCGTGCAGGTGCTCGGTCAGCTCGGCGTAGGCGCGGGCCGCGTCCTGCCAGCGCGTGTAGGTGTCGCGGTACTCCCCCAGCGCTGCCGCGAGGGCGGCCCCGCCGAAGGAGTCGAGGGCGTGGCGCTGGGCCGCGGCCGAGCGCAGGCGCAGCTGATCGGTCTGCCCGTGGACGGCCACGAGCGTCGTGCCGATCTCGGCGAGCACCCCGACGGGCACCGTACGGCCGCCGGCGGTCGCACGCGAGCGCGTGGACTCGCCCTGCGCGCTCACCGTGCGGGAGAGCAGCAGGTCCTGGCCGTCGTCGTCGGCGGGGTCCAGCACGGCGCCGGCCTGATCGGCCAGGCCCAGGCTGGCGTGGTCGGCCGGCACCCGGACCACGGCATCGACGCTGGCGCGCTGCGCGCCGTGGCGAATGGTGCCCGCATCGGCGCGCGCACCCAGCAGCAGGCCCAGGGCGGTGACCACCATGGTCTTGCCGGCGCCGGTCTCACCGGTGACCACGCTGAACCCGGGTCCCAGCTCCACGGCGGCCTCGCAGATCACGCCGAGCCCGCTGATCCGCAACTGCTCAATCATGAGTGCGCCTCCCATGACTCCGGCCTGCTCATGGCTGCACCTCGGTGCCGTCGCTCGTCTGCCGGGCCGACGACGACGCCGGGCGGGCCGCACGGACGATCGGGATGGCGGAGGTGGTGGGCGGAATGACGTGGGGGCGGGGCGCCTCATGGCGGGGCTCCACGGTCTCCACGGCGCGGGCCGCGGCCGCCTCGGCGCGCTCCTCGCCCGTCACCGGGCCACGCCAGCCCTGGGTGGGCAGCTTGAACTTACGCACGAGGCGATCGGCGAACGGGGTGCGGCTGAGTCGGGCCAGGCGAACGGGCTCCGCAGACCGGGACACCTCCACGCGAGCCGCGGGCGGCAGGATGACGGTCCGCCGGCCATCGCACCACAGCACTCCGGTCTCATTGGTGCGGGTCAGCACGTCCACGGCAAAGCGCGAGAAGGGACCCACGACCAGGGGACGGGAGAACAGGGTGTGCGCGCTGATGGGCACGAGCAGCAGGGCTTCGACGCCCGGCCACACCACGGGTCCCCCGGCCGAGAACGCGTAGGCCGTCGAGCCGGTGGGGGTCGCCATGACCACACCGTCGCAGCCGTAGGAGGACAGCGCATGATCATCCACGGAGACCACGACCTCGAGCATGCGCTCTCGGTTGGACTTCTCGACGGAGGCCTCGTTGAGGGCCCAGGTCCGGGCCACCTCGCAGCCATCCTCATAGACGACGACGTCCAGGGCGGTGCGCTCGTCCACCACGAAGTCATTTTCGGCGATGGCCTGGACCGTGCGGGAGAGATCGGTGCGCTCGGATTCGGCGAGAAAACCCACGTGCCCCAGGTTCACCGCCATCAGCGGGACCGCCGAGCCGCGAACCAGCTCGGCCGCGCGCAGCACGGACCCGTCCCCGCCCAGCACGAGGCCGAGGTGAATCTCGCCCAGGGTGCACTCCAAGCCCAACGTCTCGGGTTCGAAGACCGCCAGGTCTTCGCTGGAACTCGTGCTGCGCACGACGGCAATGTCCTCGGCCAACATGACGGGGGTGATGCCGGCCTGGCTGAGCATGGCCGCGGACTGCAGGGCGGCGGTGATCGCGTCCTGGCGTCCGGTGTGGGTCAGGAGCAGCACGCGCCGCTGCGGCGGGGCCGAGGGTGTCTCCACGACGTCCATCATGTCCTTTCCCAGTACTCCGGCAGCCTGATGCGACAGCCACCTCAGCATAACGAGGCGATGCAGCCGCGCTCAGTTCCAGTCCACACTCTGCGCGTCGAGCCAGGCTCCGTCGTCCTGGGCATGACCGGGATCGGCCGCGGGGCGTGACGTGTCGGTGTCGCGGCGCAGGTGCAGGAAGAACTCGGCATTGCCGTCCTGGCCCTCGAGGCCGGAGCGGGCGACGCCGCACCGCTGAAGTCCCTGGGCGTGGGCCGCCTCGAGCACGCTGAGCACGGCATCGCGGCGCGCGTGCGGATCGGTCACGACGCCGGTCTTGGGCAGGCGGTGCCGGCCCACCTCGAACTGCGGCTTGACCATCAGCATCAGGTCGGCACCGGGCAGGCACACCTGACTCAGGCGCTCGAGCACGAGGGTGAGGGAGATGAAGGAGAGATCGCCGACCACGAGCTGCACGGGACCGTCGATGTCGTGCGGCGTCAGATCGCGAATGTTCAGTCCTTCGCGGACCAGCACGCGCGGGTCGCTGCGCAGTGAGCCGACCAGTTGTCCGTGGCCGACGTCGACGGCGGCGACCTCCGCGGCTCCGCGTTCGAGCAGCACTTGGGTGAAGCCGCCCGTGGAGGCGCCGGCGTCAAGGGCGCGCACGCCCTGCACGGCGACGTCGTCGAAGGCGTCCAGGGCGCTGACCAGCTTGTGGGCGGCCCGGGAGACGTAGCGCGGGCCGGGCTGGTTGAGGCGGAGATCGTCGTCGGGCGCGACCGGATGTGACGCCTTGGTGACGGGGCGCCCGTTGAGCAGCAGGGCACCGGCCTGAATCAGCGCCACGGCCTCGGTGCGCGAACGCGCGAGCCTGCGCTCGGCGGCCGCACGGTCGGCGCGCTGGGTCATGACCCGGCCAGCAACGCCGGGAGGTCGGCGTGCACCCAGCCCGGCTGGTCGGCAGGATCGGCGGCCGCGGCGTCCTCAGCCGTGTTGATGCCGGTGAGGACGAGGGCGGTGTCGAATCCGGCGGCGTTGCCCCCGCGAATGTCGGTGTCCAGGCGGTCGCCGACGACCAGGGGCCGCTGCAGCTGCAGCGCCTCGGCCGCGGTGCGGAAGAGGTGCGGTGCGGGCTTGCCCGCCGCGTGCGGGTGCTGGCCGGTGGCCAGGTGCACCGCGTGTACGAGGGAGCCGTTGCCCGGGGCCACGCCCTCCGCGCGCGGGATGCTGGTGTCCAGATTGGTGGCCACCCACACCGCGCCGGCGGCGACGGCGTAGCTCGCCTCGGCGAGATCGGCCCAGCCGAGCGCCGGGTCGAAGCCCTGGATGACGGCGTCGGGACGCTCGTGCGCGGAGGTGACCAGCACGTAGCCGGCGTGGCGGACGCTCTCGCGCAGGTGCGCCGAGCCGACCACGAGCACGCGGGCCGGCGGCGGACACTGCTCTGCCAGCAGGCGGACACCCGCCGCGGCGGACCCGAAGACCTCCTGGGCGTTCACGGTGACACCCAGGGACCGCAGGTGCTCGGCGACCTGCTCTTCGGAGCGCGAGGCATTGTTGGTCACGTAGCCGACGGCGATGCCGGCCTCGTGCAGCAGATTCAGCGCCTCCACGGCTCCCGACACCGCGCCCGCCCCGGCGTAGACGACACCGTCGAGATCGCACAGCAGGCCGTCATGACCGTGGGGCAGGCCGCGCTCCGTGATGCTGTGGTGCAGCGGGGACATGTCGAACTCGGTCATCGCGAGGCTCAGTCGTCGAAGAGGGACATCTGTCCCTCGGGCAGATCTGCTGCTGCGGGGCGCTGTTCCCTGGACTGCTCGAGAGACTCCTCGGCGGCCTCCGTGTCAGCGGCAGACTCGGAGTCACCAGCGGGCTCAGCGGCATCCGCCGACTCAGCCTCGTC
>JAUNTT010000079.1 GCA_030538555.1 Micrococcus sp. | reverse complement strand
GAGGTGGACGGCGAGGCGGACTCGACCTCCCGCGCCCCCGTCTGGCTGCGCTCGCGTTCGCTGGCCGTGCGGGTGGCGGTGGGCATCGCGGCGCTCACGGTCGTGGTCTGCAGCGTGTACGTGGCGATCGTGTTTCACGCCACCCGGGTGACCATCGAGGAGCGGCAGATCGATGCGCTCACCTCCGCCTGGCTGCGCAGCGAGCGGCAGATCGTGCAGGCAGAACAGGGCGCCGAGACCTCGGCGATCCCCTCGCTGGTTCCCTCCCTCGGTGACGACGAACTCGCCGACACGGTGGAGAGCGCGATTCCCTCAGGCGTGGGGCTGGTCAGTGGCAGCCTCGTGGCGGTGTTTCCCGGTGCCGTCATGGACACCCGCCAGCACGAGATGCTGGAGGAGCACATGCGCGCCTTCATCGTGGATCCGCTGGGCATGCGCAGACACCTCACCCCGGAAGAAGGGGAGGAATTGGCCATCAGCCTGCTCGCGGCACCGGTGCGTGACGCGCAGCGTCTGACGGTGGACTCAGAGGTGTACCTCGTGCAGTGGGGTGCCATCCATGACAGCGGGGGACCCACGGAGCGCATCCTCGCTGTGGGTGTGCCGGTGAGTGACCAAGACCGCTTTCAAGCCGGCATCCTCGCGGCCACGGTGTCACTGATTGCGCTGGTGATGGGGACGCTCGCGCTGGGTTCGTGGTGGTGGATCCGTCATTCGCTGCGGCGACTGCGCGTGGTGGCCGAGCGCGCCGAGGCCGTGGCCGACCTGCCGCTGGGCAGTGAGACGGTGGACCTGCAGCGGCATCGGGTGCCTCCGTCGGTGGTGGGCAGCCGCGACGAGATCGCCGTCGTCGGCGTGGCACTGAACATGCTGATCGACTCGGTCGGTGAGGCGCTGGACGAGCGCGACACCTCGGAAGGTGAGCTGCGCCAGTTCGTGGCCGACGCGTCCCACGAGCTGCGCACCCCGCTGGCGTCCATGCGCGGGTACACCGAGATGCTGGCGCTGACGGAGAATCTCACGTCGCAGGGGCGGGAGAACCTCGAGCGGGTCCGCACCCAGACGGACCGGATGAGCGCACTCGTCGAGGACCTGCTGCTGCTGGCGCATCTGCAAGCCTCCGAGGACCCCGCGACCCAGCCCGGCACCCTGCGGAGCGTGGACATCACCGAGCTGGTCCTGGAAGCGGTGGCGGACAACCATGCCGCCGGCCCGGAGCACGACTGGCACCTGGACGTGGACGACGCCGTGCTCGGTGACGAGATCGTGGTGCTCGGCGATCCCCTGCAGCTGCACCGGGTGCTGACCAATCTCCTGTCCAATGCGCGCAAGCACACGCCCGCGGGGACGTGTGTGTCCACGCGCGTCTCGGTGGTCTGGGGCGCCCGCACGGGCCGCGCCATGGCGGTGCGCGTGGACGTCGAGGACAACGGGCCGGGCATTCCAGTGGCTCTGCAGGCCAGGATGTTCGACCGGTTCGTCCGCGGCTCGGCCGCGCGCGAGCCGCAAGAGGGCTCAACCGGTCTGGGCCTGTCCATCGCCCAGGCCGTGGCACAGGCCCACCGCGGGGCGATCACGGTGGCCTCCGAGCCGGGCAAGACGGTGTTCACCCTGACGCTGCCGTTGCACCGCACGTGCGGTGGGTGAAGATCCCGTGCGCAAACGACCCTTCTGAGCCGCGATTCCTGCGTCATAAGGGTCGTCTGCGCACAGGATTTTTTAGGGGGGCCTCACACCATCGCCCGGGCCGCGGCCAGCACCGCCTCGGTGAGTCGGTCCAACGACGCCGGGCCCGTCGTCCACCGCTGCCAGAACAGGGGGACGTCCACGCAGCCGAGCTCCTCGATGACCGCGAGCTCGGGATGCGTACCGGCCGTGACGCCGTCGGGAATCTGGAACTGCGGCAGCATCCCCCAGCCCAGGCCGCGGACCACCGCGTGCCGGTAGGCCGTGACCGAGGGGACCGTGTGGTGCGGGGGTGCGCCGGCCGTGACGCGGGAGAGGGTGGCGCGCTGCAGCAGGTCCCGCACGCCGTAGTCCACCACAGGAATCCGCGTGAGATCCGGGGACCCATCCGGGGCGGGGTGCCGCTCGGCGAGATCGCGGGTCACCACAGGGTAGTAGCGCATCGACCCCAACGGGACGGCCACACACCCGGGCACCGGCTCATCCGTGGCGGTCACCGCGGCCATCACCGTGCCGGAGCGCAGCAGGGCCACCGTGTGCTCCTGGTCCTCGGAATGCAGACGCAGCATCACGGAATCCCACGTGGCTGCCCGCTGGAGGACGCCGAGGAACCACGTGTCGAGGGAGTCCGCGTTAACGGCCACATGCAGCGGGGTCATGCCGTCGCGCCCGACGCCGAGCGCCCCCAACGCCTCCTCCTCGAGCGCGAGCGTCTGCCGTGCCAGGCGCAGCATGTGCTCCCCGGCGGGAGTCGCGGTGACGGGGACCGTGCGCGCGAGCAGCACCTGACCGACCTGCTTTTCCAGCGCCTTGATGCGCTGGGAGAACGCGGAGCCGGAGATGCCCAGCGCGTCCGCGGCGGCGTCGAAGGTGCCGTGCTCCATGGCTGCCGTGAGGGCGCGCAGGTGATCCGAATTCATGCTGATCAGCGTACGCGGTGATCTGAAGTAATGCTTCAGATAGTTCAGTTTTCTGCGCTGGAAGTGGATGATCGCGCTCCCTAGAGTCCTTCCGTGACCATCTTCGCCACCGGCTTCCTGACCTACCTCGCCCTCATCGTCGCCATCGGCGCGCAAACCCTGTTCCTGCTGCGCCAGATCGTGCGCGGCGACCGCGTGTGGCTGTCCTTGAGCATCTGCGCCGTCGCCGATCTGGTGCTGCTCGCCGCGGGTGTGCTCGGCATCGGCGTCATGACCGAGCGCTTCCCCTGGCTGATCACCGTGCTCACCGTGGGCGGTGTGGCCTACCTCGTGTGGTTCGCCTCCACCGCGCTGCGGTCGGCCTGGCGTGGCGACCGCGCCCTGGATGCCCGCCAGGTGGGCGCCGACGACGTCGCTGCCGCCGTCACCGACGACCCCTCCGGCCTCGACGCGCTCGGCACCCAGGCGGAGGCGCGCGAGCACACCGAGCCGGTGACCGGCGTCGTGCCCGTGGTCGGTGGAGGCGGTGTGGCCCTGGCGGCCCCCGCGGTGCAGCGCGTGCACCTGGTGCGTCCGCAGTCCTCGGTGGCGAAGATCTGGGCGCTCGCGCTGTCCGTCTCGCTGCTGAATCCGCACGCGATCCTCGACGCGGTGGTCATGATGGGCACCATCGCCCACACCTACACCGAGGGCATGTGGATCTTCACCGCCGGCGCCGCGCTGGCCTCGATCGTGTGGTTCCTCGTGCTCGGCTGGGGCGGCACCAAGCTGGCGCCGTGGCTCTCGACGCCGAAGATGTGGCGGATCGTGGACACCGTGGTGGGGCTGCTGATGCTGGGGATCGCCGCCAAGGTGGCCCTGTCGCTCTTCTGACCCCCGCCCCTACCCCGAAGCCCCCCCCCCCACCCCCCCCCCCTCCAAAAACCGGCCCCCCCCCGTAACCCACCCACCCCGAAGCCCCACCCCTTCGAAACTCGGGCACGCAGATGACCCACACACCCCCCGAAAACAATGGTTGAGTGGGTCATCTTGGTGCCCGAGTTTCACGGCAGGGGAGGCCGGGGCCCGGCGGACTACGCTGATCCGGTGACATCCCTGGTGCGCATCCTGCGCTTCGCCCCGCAGCTCAACCCGCTCTACCTCGGCATCGCGGTCTCCGCCGTGATCATGGCCGTGCTCTCCCTGGCCACGCCGTTCATCATCGGCGCCGCGACCGACGCGATTGTCGGCGCGATCTCCGGCGAGACCACCGTAGAGGACTCGGTGCGCGCCGTGACCTGGCTGGCGCTCGCGTTCCTCGCGGTCGAGGTGGCCTCCACGGCCGTGGTCAGCGTGGGTGGCTATTGGGGTGACGTCATGGCCGCCCGCATGCGGACCGTGCTCTCCACGCGCTACTACGAGCACCTGCTCCACCTGCCGCAGCGCTACTTCGACACCGCCATCACCGGTCGCGTCACCAATCGCCTCAACCGCTCCATCACGGAGCTCACGCAATTCCTGAACTTCTTCGCCAACAACGCGTTCACCATGCTCATCACCACGGCCGCGGTGCTCGTGATCGCGGGGTTCTACTGGTGGCCGCTGGCCCTGCTGCTGGCCATCGTCTTCCCGGTCTACATGTGGCTCACCGCGAAGACCTCCCAGAAGTGGCAGGTGTGGGAGCGCGAGAAGAACACCGAGATCGACATCGCCTCCGGCCGCTTCACCGAGGTGGTCGGCCAGATGTCCGTGGTCCGCGCCTACGCGCAGCAGGAGCAGGAACTCGCCGGGTTCCGCCGTCGATTTCTGAAGACCATCGGCCTGACGCGCGCCCAGTCCCGCTTCTGGCATTCGATGGACGCCGGCCGCCGACTCGTGCTCAACATCGTGTTCGGCGCGCTCTATCTCATGGTGTTCATCCGCACCGCTCAAGGCGAGTTCTCCGTGGGGGACATGGTGATTCTGCTGCAGCTGATGAACATGGCACGCGACCCCATCTTCTCCATGAGCTACCTCGTGGACTCCGCCCAGCGTGCGGTCGCCGGCTCGCGGGACTACTTCGAGGTCCTCGCCGAGCCACGCGAACGCGAGGGTGGGACGGACCTGCCCGCGCCGTCGTCGGGAAGCCACCGGCACGACGACGCCACCCGCCCGGGCGTGCCCGCGTTGCGGTTCCGGGACGTCACCTTCGCCTATGACGACGACGCCGCCACCCCGGTGCTCAGTAACGTCGACTTCACCGTGGCGGCGGGGGAGAAGATCGCGTTTGTCGGCGAGTCCGGCGGCGGCAAGTCCACGATCACCAACCTCGTCATGGGGCTCTACCCGGTGCGCTCGGGCAGCGTGGAGGTGTTCGGCCAGGACGTGGCCGCCACGGATCTGGACTCGCTGCGCCGGCAGGTCGCCACCGTGTTCCAGGAGCCGCACCTGTTCTCCGGAACCGTACGGGAGAACATCGCCTACGCGCACCCCGAGGCCAGCGATGAGCAGGTGCGGGCCGCCGCGCAGGCCGCGTTCGCCGACGGCTTCGTGGAGGCGTTCGAGGACGGCTATGACCAGATCATCGGCGAGCGCGGGTTGCGTCTGTCGGGGGGCCAGAAGCAGCGCATCGCGGTGGCGCGCGCCGTGCTCAAGGATGCGCCGCTGCTGATCCTCGATGAGGCCACGTCCGCGCTGGACACCAAGTCGGAACGCCTCGTGCAGGCCGCGCTCGAGGACCTCATGGTGGGCCGGACCAGCCTGATCGTGGCGCATCGGCTGTCCACGATCGCGTCGGTGGATCGCATCGTGACCCTGCGGGGCGGACGGGTCGAGGAGATCGGCACGCCCGCGGAGCTGGCCCGCTCCGGCGGCATCTACGCGCAGCTGCTCGAGCTGCAGCAGGCGGGCACCAAGCAGGCCAAGAAGATGCTCAAGGAGTACGGCATCCTCGGGTGAGCCTCGCGGCCCCACGCAAAACTCGGGCACGCAGATGACCCACTCACGCCGCGAAAACGGCTTCTTAAGGGTCATCTGCGTGCCCGAGTTTCCTGAGGTGAGGGCGGTGGGGGTGGTGAGGCGCGGGGCCTACACTCGCTCACGTGAACCCACTGCGTCGCGTCGACTCCTTCTCGAGCCAGCATCCGCTGCTCGTGGACGTCGTGGTCGCGGGTGCCCTGTGGCTCGTCCTGGCCGTGGGCACGCTGGTGGTCTTCGCCGGTGGTCCTAATTTCACTGCCTCGGTCCTGCCGTGGGCCACCAGCCCCGCGTGGGTGTTCTTCTTGAGCTCCGGCATGATCCTGCCGTGGGCGCTGCGCCGCACGCATCCGCTGCTCTCAGCGAGTCTGATCACGCTGTTCAGCGTCCTCACGCTGTTCACGGGCCCAGACTTCCTGCTCGCGATGATCACGGTGCCGATGACCGTGCACAATCTCGCGGTGCGGGCCTCACGCGTCGCCTCGCTGGCAGGCCTCGGGTTGGGGCTCATCGGTGCGGTGGCCAACGGCATCAAGGTGTTCCTCGCGCCCATGTTCCTCGCCAGCCCGGGTGGTGTGGACTCCTATGTCATCGGCAATGCCATCTCCATGACGCTGCTCTCCGGGCTGCTGGTGCTCACGGGCTGGGCCTTCGGCGATCTCGCTCGCACGCGCCGCCTGACCATCGAGGACCTGGAGGAGCGCGCGGCACGGCTGGAGCGCGAGGCCATGCAAGAGCGTGCGCTGGCGGCCGCGGATGAGCGCAACCACATCGCCCGCGAGATGCATGACATCGTGGCGCATTCCCTGCAGGTGATCATCTCCCAGGCCGACGGCGGCCGCTATGCCGCCGCGGCCCGCCCCGACCTCGCCGCCGCCACGCTGGAGACCGTCGCCGAGACCGGCCGCACCGCCTTGGCGGACATGCGCCAGCTGCTGGGCATCCTGCGCACCCCCGAACTCGAGGACGACAACGGCGCCGCCGAGCTGCCCTACCGACCCCAGCCCGGCTTGAGTGACATGGACGAGCTCGTGGCCGCCCTGCGCCTCTCCGGGCTGCCCGTGGAGCTCTCCTGGGAGGGCACGCCGCGCCGCGAGCTGCCCGCCGGCGGCGAGCTGGCCGCCTACCGTGTGGTGCAGGAGGCGCTCACCAACACGCTGCGCCACGGCGGGCCCCGCGCCCTGGCTGCGGTATGGCTGTCCTGGACGCCGGAGGGCCTGCACATCCGCGTGCACGACGACGGCCACGGGGCTGCCGCGGACATCTCGACGCGCGGTTCGGGTCAGGGACTGCGCGGCATGCACGAACGCGTGCACCTCTTCGGCGGGACCGTCGAGGCCGGCCCGGCCAGCACCGGGGGCTTTCGGGTGGAGGCCCGGTTGCCCTACCGAGCCATCTGACCGCACCACTCACTTCACCCGGCGCCGAACCACTCACCCCTCCCTCGAAAGGACCCCCGTGGACACCGCCCCGATCCGTGTCGCCCTCGTGGATGACCAGCAGCTGATCCGCTCCGGACTGGCGATGCTGATCTCCTCGCAACCGGACCTCGAGGTGGTCGCGGAAGCCTCGACCGGACGGGAAGCCGTGGCCTCCCCGGCGGTGGCCAGTGCCGACGTCGTTCTGATGGATGTGCGCATGCCGCATATGGACGGCATCGAGGCGACCCGGGCGCTGCTGGCCGGGCCGACCCCGCCGCGGGTGGTGGTGCTGACCACCTTCGACCTGGACGAGTATGCGCTCGAGGCCATCGACGCCGGCGCCTCCGGGTTCCTGCTCAAGGACGCCCCGCCGGAGGAGCTGCTTGCCGCCGTGCGCACCGTGCACCGTGGCGACGCCGTCATCGCGCCCTCCACCACGCGCCGCCTGCTCGCCCACATGGTGCCGCGGCGTCGGGCGGACCAGGAGCGCGAGGAGCAGTGCGCCGCCGAGCGGGCCGCCCTGGAGACCCTGACCCCGCGCGAGCGCCAGGTGCTGATGTGCATGGCCAGTGGGGAGTCCAACCAGGCGATCGCCACCCATCTGGTGCTCTCCGAGGCCACCGTGAAGACCCACGTCGGCAAGATCCTGGCCAAGCTGGGGGTCCGGGATCGGGTCCAGGCCGTGGTGCTGGCCTACCGCGGGGGTCTGGTGGAACCCTGAGCCGGGTCATCCTCCAGGATGACACCGCGAGCGTGAAGTCCATGCGCCGGGCCGATTCGTCCGCCCGGGCCCGCGTCCGACACTGAGGGCATGAGCCCCTCAGCACCGCACCCAGCGTCCCCTGCCACTCCCGCGACGTCGTCCGCACCCGCGTCCACCGCAGCGTCCACCCCCGCCCACGACGCCGTCCCCGCCGTCCTGGCCCGCGACGTCACCAAGACCTATGGTCGCGGTGAGACCGAGGTCCACGCGCTGGCCGGCGTGTCCCTGCGCGTCGACGCCGGCGAGTTCGTTGCCATCATGGGCCCCTCGGGGTCCGGCAAGTCCACGCTCATGCACGCGCTCGCCGGACTGGATGTGCCGACGTCGGGCAGCATTCAACTGGGCGGCACCGAACTGGTGGGCCTCAACGACGCCGACCTCACCCGCCTGCGCCGCGAGCGCGTGGGCTTCGTGTTCCAGGCGTTCAACCTCGTGCCCACGCTCACGGCGGAGCAGAACATCGTGCTGCCGCTGGAACTCGCGGGCAGCCGTCCGGACCGGGCCTGGCTCGAGGAGATCGTGCGGATTCTCGGGCTCGAGGATCGCCTCAAGCACCGCCCGCATGAGCTCTCCGGCGGCCAGCAGCAGCGCGTTGCGGTCGCGCGTGCCCTGCTGACCCGGCCGGACGTGCTGTTCGGCGATGAGCCCACCGGCAATCTGGACACCAAGACCGGCACCGAGGTGCTGGCCCTGCTGCGCCGCTGCTCGCGGGAGATGGGTCAGACCATCATCATGGTCACCCATGACCCCGTCGCCGCGGCGACCGCGGACCGCGTGGTGATGCTCGCCGACGGCGGCTACGCCGGGGACCTGCGCCACCCCACCGTGGAGCAGGTGGCCGAGTCCCTGGCCCGCGTGAGCGCTGGCGAGGCGATCTGACATGGCCATGCACACGATCGCGCTCTCCCAGCTGCGCACGCAGCCGCGGCGCTACATCTCCGTGGTGCTCGCCATCCTCATCGGCACCGCGTTTCTCGCCGCCTCCTTCCTCGTGGCCAGCTCCGGGCAGGCCACTCTGCGCACCACCATGGCCGCGGACTACGCGCAGGCGGACCTGGTCGTCCTGAAGGACCCGGTCGTCGTCGACCACTCGGCGGACACCGTCCAGCTCGAGCAGGACTTCGTGGCGCTCGCCGGCACCCCGGATGAGCCGGGCCCGGTGAGCCGGCTGACCGGCGTCGACGCCGTCTACGCGATGACCCGCGACTACGCCACGCTCTACGGCTCCGGTGCGCGCCAGGGCGAGGGGTCCTTCACCGCCGTGATCAATGTGCCCGAGGATCTCGGGCTGGCCAGCGTCGATATCACCGAGGGTCGCTTCCCCGCGTGGAACGCCAGCAATGAGGTGGCCCTCGACGCGGAGACCGCGCAGCGCCTCAACGTCAGCGTGGGGGACACCGTGCTGCTGACGGGCTTCGCGGACGAGGGACCGGCACCCACCGTGGTGGGCATCACCTCCGTCCCGCCGACCACCATGATGGGCGCCATGCCCCAGCTGTACGCCGGCACGGGTGTGCTGAAGGCGCTGATCCCGGCGGACGAGGAGTACACCGGCTGGGCCAGCTCGCTGCAGCTGATGGTGGCCGACGACGCCGACCCCGCCCACGTGGCGGCGGAGGTCGAGGCCGTGTTCGCCGAGGCCGGGCACGGGGTCATCGTGTCCACCCCCGACGAGGCCGTGCGCGCCAGCCTGGCCGAGACCGCCGACGGCGATGTGCTCGGCTGGATCCTCGGCGGGTTCGCCGTGCTCGCCCTGCTGGTCACGGGCCTCGTCATCGCCAACACCTTCCAGGTGCTCGTGGCCCAACGCACCCGCGAACTGGGTCTGTTGCGCACCCTGGGTTCCACCGCGGGGCAGGTACGCCGGTCGGTGATGCTGGAGGCCGTGCTGGTGGGGCTGATCGGCGTCGTGCTGGGCGTGCTGACCGCACTGGCCCTGACCTGGGGCGTGGTGATGTTCGTGCGTACCCTGCCGAACTTCGACTTCGTCAGCTTCGAGGTGGCCCCGCTCGGTCTGCTGATCTCCGTGGCGGTGGGCGTGCTGGTCACGCTGGTGGCGGCGTTGCGTCCGGCACTGTCCGCGACGCGGGTGAGTCCCCTGCAGGCCATGCAGCCCCGCGAGGAGATCACCGTGGAGTCCTCGCGCGGCCGAGTGTTCCTCGTCCTCGGGGCGCTGATGGCCGTGGGCGGTGCGGTGATCATGGTCTACGGTGCGATCCAGCGCGAACCGCTGCTGGCCATCGGCGGAGGGCCGATCTCCTTCCTCGGCGTCATGGTGGCGGCGGGCCTGTTCATCCCCGCCAGCGTCCGGGCCGCCTCGCTGTTGGCCCGCCCCGCCGGGGTGCCGGGCCGCCTGGCCGGGCTCAACGCGGTACGGCAGCGGTCACGGACCACGGCGACGGCGGCAGCCCTGCTCATCGGCACCACGCTCGTGTCCCTGTTCCTCGTGGCCGGACGCACCGGCCAGGTTGAGACGGACACCCTGCTCAACAACGAGTTCCCCATCGATGTCGTCCTGCAGACCCAGACGCCCGGAACCGGGGAGCCCTCGCAGCAGAATGTGGAGCGGGTCCTGGACCGTGTGGGGCAGATCGACGGTGTCTCCGCCGCCATGGTGGCCCAGCCCGTGGGGCTGAGCCGCAACGGCTCGGTGGTCTACGCCGTCGACGTGGAGCAGTTCCAGGAGCTGGTGAACACCCGCGAAGTGGAGCGCTTCGGTGACGCGCGCATGGTGGTCGCTCCGGTGTGGGCGAACGATGCGCTCAACCTTGACGTCGCGGGGCAACGCGAGGCCTTCACCACGCTGCATCTGGGCTCCCTGGAGACCGGTGTCTACATCAGCCTCGATGACGCCCGCGATCTCGGCTGGGAGCCGGGCATGTCCCTGCCCGAGCGCGAGGAGCCCGCGGATGCGCCGGAGAGCGTCGAGCTCGGCCCGGACGGGGAGTTCGCCGAGGAGGACTTCGGCTGGGGTATCTCCCTGGACTCGATGACGCCGCAGGTGCTCGTGGACCTGGACAACTCGGTCCGCGGCAGCGAGCTGCGCGATGTGGTGGCCGAGCTGCAGGACGTGCCCGGTCTCCAGGACGGCGCAGCCTCGGGCGGTGCGCCGCAGCGGGCCGCGTTCGCGACCGCCGTGGACGCCATCCTGTGGGTGGTGCTCGCCCTGCTCGCGGTGTCTGTGCTGATCGCGCTGATCGGCGTGGCCAACACCCTGAGTCTGTCCACGATCGAGCGGACGCGGGAGAACGCGCTGCTGCGGGCCCTGGGTCTGTCGAAGAAGGGGCTGCGCGGGATGATCGCCATCGAGGCGGTGCTGATCGCCGGCGTGGCGGCGCTGCTGGGCGTGGCACTGGGCACCTTCTACGGCTGGGGTGCCTCGCAGCTGATGCTGGGCGGGCTGGGCGGCACGGGGGCCGACGGTGCGGCGACGGAGCTGGTCCCCGTGGCCGTGCCGTGGCTCGAGCTGCTGGCCGTGGTGGGGGTAGCCGCGGTGGCCGGACTGGTGGCGTCACTGCTGCCGGCCCGCCGCGCCACCCGCCTGAGCCCGGTCGAGGGCCTCGCGACGGTCTAGCGGTGAGGGGCGGCGAGCCTCGTTCGATGGGCTCGCCGTCCCGCGGTGCCTCTCCCGCCAGCCCTCCCACCCCCATCGAAACTCGGGCACGCAGATGACCCACTCAACCCCCTATATCGGGGGTTGAGTGGG
>JAUNTT010000238.1 GCA_030538555.1 Micrococcus sp. | reverse complement strand
CGTCCGGGACCGAGCCACCCGCGGTCTCGATGATCGCGGTGTCCTCCGGGGTGACGGTCTGCGGGTCGGTCTCGACGCCGGCGGCGTCCAGCAGTCGGCGCACCTGCTTCTTCTGGTGCGGCAGGGCCAGAGTCACCACAACGCCCTCGTCACCGGCGCGGGCCGTGCGGCCCGAGCGGTGCAGGTAGTCCTTGTGGTCGGCCGGCGGGTCGACCTGCAGCACGAGGGAGACCTCGTCGACGTGGATCCCGCGGGCCGCGACGTCGGTTGCCACCAGGACCGGCAGGGTGCCGGCCTTGAAGGCGTCCAGGACGCGGGTGCGCTGGGCCTGGTTGAGGCCGCCGTGCAGCGCCGCGGCGAAGACTCCGGACTCGCGCAGCTGCAGCGCGATGCGGTCCGCGCCCAGCTTGGTCCGGCAGAAGACGACCGTGCGGCCAGGACGGTTGGCGATGGCCGCGGTGATCGGCTTCTTGTGGTGCGGGTGCACGAGGAAGACGTGGTGCGACATCGTCGAGACGCTGGCGGTGACGTCGTCGGTGGAGTGGGTGACCGGATCGTTGAGGTAGGTCTTGGCCACCTGGTCCACGCCGTGGTCGAGTGTCGCCGAGAACAGCAGCCGCTGGCTGTCGGTGGGCGTCAGGTCCAGGATCTGCCGGATCGCCTCGACGAAACCCATCTCGGCCATGTGGTCGGCCTCGTCGAGGATGGTCACCTCGATGTCCTGCAGGTCGACCGCGCTGCGCTCGATCAGGTCGATGAGACGGCCGGGGGTGGCGACCAGGACGTCGACGCCGCGCTCGAGACCGGACAGCTGGGGGGTGTACGACATACCTCCGGCCACCAGCAGGAACCGCTTGTCGATGGCGCGCATCAACGGCGCCAGGGCGTCCACGATCTGCATCGCGAGCTCACGGGTCGGGGTGAGCACGAGCGCACGGGGGCGGTGCGGGACGGCCCGGGGACGCTGGGTCAGGCGGTGCAGCGTGGGCAGGCCGAAAGCCATGGTCTTGCCCGAGCCCGTCTGACCGCGGCCGAGCAGGTCCTTGCCCTCGAGGGCGTCGGGGATGGTGGCGGCCTGGATGGGGAAGGGCTGGGTGATCCCGGTCCGGGCCAGGGCGGCCACGAGGTCCTCGTGCAGCCCGAGGGCGGCGAAGCCGTTGTCCTGGGTCACCTCTGCGGTGAGGTCCTCCTGGCGGGCCGAGACCTGGCGCTCCTGGTAAGCCGCGTCGGCCTCCGCCTCGACGAAGGCGTGGTTCTGGTCCTCGACCCGGTCATCGCGTCGCGGGTGGCGACGCTCGTCCCACCGGCGGTCGTCACGACGTCGATCGTCGCGACGGCGCCCCTCGTCCCAGCTGCGGCCCTCGTGGCGGCCGCGCTCGTAGGGGCGCCCCTCGCGCTCATCCCGGTGGGCCCGCCAGGTGTGCTCCCGACGCTGGTAGCCACGCTCCTCGCGGCGGTCGTAGCCGCCACGGTCGTCGCGCCGCTGGTAGCCACCGCGGTCATCCCGAC
>JAUNTT010000078.1:2633-11756 GCA_030538555.1 Micrococcus sp. | reverse complement strand
CCAGTGACCTCTTCCGTGTCAGGGAAGCGCGCTACCGCTGCGCCAATCGCGCTCATCCAGTCGAGACTGGAAGAACTGCACATGCCCGCCACCTGGCCGGTGAACTGGACCAATGCGAGGTCGGGACGGGATTCGAACCCGCGTATACGGCTTTGCAGGCCGCTGCCTCGCCTCTCGGCCACCCGACCGGGTTTAGGTTGTGCGAGCGGATGACGGGATTCGAACCCGCGACCTCCACCTTGGCAAGGTGGCGCTCTAGCCAACTGAGCTACATCCGCGTGAGGAAGCGGTGAAGCACGCTCGAGGACTGCGTTCTCGAGGCGTTCACCGCGATTTCCAACGAGAAAGAACTCTAGACCATCCCGGCGGCACCGTCCAATCACGGCGCGCTCGCGTGTCGTGCCCCCCCTGTTCCTGAGACTCCGGGCGCCGGTTGGGAAGGCCCGCACGGTTTGGAAGAATGGGGGACCATGACCCAGCCCCGCCTTGCCCACGCCACGGAGCGCGGGCGCATGTACGCCCGCAAGGTCGCAGGACTGCCCGAGGTTCCCTCCATCACCACCGTGATCGGGGTTCAGCGCCCGGATCTCGATGGCTGGGTGGGTTGGATGGCCGCTTCGGCCGCGGTGCAGGATGCACGCCTGCCCCAGGCCGTCGGCTCCTCGGCCCAGCTGCGTCAGATCGCCCGCCACGCCTCCGACGCCGCCGCCCAGTACCGCGACGCCGCCGCCGAGCGCGGGGATCGGGTCCACGACTACGCCGAGCAGGTCTCGCTGCGGGCCCTCGGCCGCCCGCACACGATGGCTGCCGCCCGCGAGACCCTGCAGCGCCACGGGGAGGGCGCCTACGCCGACCGCTTCGACGAGTGGTGGGACCTCTACGGCGTGCAGCCCGTGGCCGCCGAAGTGACCGTGTGGAACCACACCGTGGGCTACGCCGGCACCCTGGATCTGGTGGCGCGCATCGGTGGCAAGCTGTGTCTCATCGACTTCAAGACCAAGACCACCGGCCGGGACGGTCGGGTCAAGGCGCTGGATCCGAAGGTGGTCATGCAGCTGGTGGCCGGGCTCAAGGCGGAGGAGTCCCTCGTGGATGCCGAGGCGGGCACGTGGCAGCCGTGGCAGCACGGATCGGCGGAGCTGCTGCTCGGCGTCGCACTGGGTGAGACCGAGGTGGCCGTGCACCGCGCCAACCCGGCCGTGCTCAAGCAGCACTGGCACAAGTTCTGGGCCCTGCGGCAGGTGTGGAAGCATCAGGAGGCCACCGACGACGCCGGCCCGGCACTCGTGGAGATCGGCCCGCCGCCAGTGCAGCCTCCGGCACCGCCCGCCGGCACCGGCTCCTCATCGGTGCCCCCGTCCGCCAGCACCCCGACAGGAGCACCCGTCTCATGAGCACTCGCCCGCTGCGCGTCGTCTTCGCCGGCACCCCGCAGGTTGCCGTGCCGGTCCTGGACGCCCTCGCCGAGTCCGAGCATGAGCTGGTCGGCGTCCTCACCCGCCCCGATGCCCCGCAGGGGCGCAAGCGGGTGCTGACCCCTTCACCCGTTGCGGCTCGTGCCGCCGAGCTGGGTGTCGAGACCGTCAAGGCCTCCCGGCTGCGCGGCGAGCGCGGCACGGGGTCTGACGGCACTGAGACTCACGGCGTCGGGCTCGCAGACCGGCTCACCGCGTGGCAGGCCGATGTGGTCGTTGTCGTGGCCTACGGGGCCCTCGTCCCGGCCGAGCTGCTGGCCATGCCGACGCTGGGCTGGCTGAATCTGCACTTCTCGGACCTTCCGGCCTACCGCGGTGCCGCACCAGTGCAGTGGGCCATGATCGAGGGCCGCACCCGCCTGGACGCGGTGGTGTTCCAGCTGGAGACCGGACTGGACACTGGCCCGGTCTTCGACGCCGTCACGCATGAGCTGAACCCCGGAGAGACCGCCGGAGAGGCACTCGAGGCGCTGGCCCAGGCCGGTGGTCCGCTCGTGACCCGCGTCCTCGACACCCTGGCCGCGGGCACCGCCACCGCCGTGCCGCAGACCGGCGAGGTCTCCCATGCCCCCAAGCTCAGCCTCACCGACGCGCTCATCGACCCCGCCCGCGACGCCACGGCCGTGGCGGCTCACCTCAACGGGGTCACCCCGGAGCCCGGCGCGTGGGGATGGCTGCGCGGGACGACGCCGTCCACCCCGGGCCAGCCCGAACCGCCGACGATCGCGCCCACCCGCCTCAAGCTGCGCGGAGCCCTGCCCTCGAATGAGGATGAACTGCCGGCAGCCGTCGCGCACGCGCAGCCCGGCACGGTGCTGCTGGAGGCGCGGGAGGCCTGGCTGCGGACAGCGCCCGGCGCTGTGCGGATCAGCGAGCTGCAGCCAGCCGGCAAGCCCATGATGGTGGCCGCCGACTACCTGCGCGGCGCCGCCCAGACCCCCGTGCTGCTCAGCGGTTCCGCGCTGGCCGCACACCGTGAGCACACCGAGTCACCGTCTCGCGAGACGGTGCTGCCGAAAGGACAGGCCCGCGCATGAGCGATGACCACGCCTCCCGTTCCCGCGGTGCCGGCCGCCCTGATCGCCCGGGACGCCCTGGCCGCTCCGGCCGTCCCGGACGTTCCGACGCCCCCGGCCGCTCTGGACGTTCCGATGACGTCGGGCGTCCCGAGCGTCGCGACGCCGCCGGACGCCAGCGGCACCGCGGCGCCTCCGGCAAGGGCCGCCAGTTCTCGCAGTCGGCACCTGCGCAGCGCGCTCGCCGCGCCGATCCCGCCCGCGCCGTGGCCTTCGAGACGGTGCGCGCCGTGCACGCCGAGGACGCCTACGCCAACCTCGTGCTCCCGCACCGCATCCGCCAGGCCCGCCTGGATCGCCGCGACGCCGGCTTCGCCACGGAGCTGACCTACGGCACCCTGCGCGGACAGGGCCTCTACGACGCCGTCCTCACCCGCTGCGTGGACCGCCCGCTGGACGCCGTGGACGCCGCCGTGCTCGATGCCCTGCGCCTGGGCGCGCATCAGTTGCTGGGCATGCGCGTGCCCGCCCACGCTGCCCTCGATGCCACGGTGGCGCTCGTGCGCGACAAGATCGGCGCCGGACCCTCTGGCTTCGTCAACGCGGTGCTGCGCCGGGTCTCGGAACGAGACCTGGACGCCTGGCAGGACGAGGTCGCCCCCGACGACGGCACGGACGCCGCCCTGGCCGTGCGGACCTCGCATCCGGCGTGGGTGGTGCGCGCCCTGCGCCAGGCCTTGGCCACCCATGGCGCCGCGCCGGCCGAGTTGCCGCAGCTGCTCGACGCCAACAACGCGGCTCCGCTCGTCCACCTCATCGCCCTGCCGGGGCTGGCCGATCGCGAGCCGCTGCTCGAGGCCGGTGCCGAGCCCAGCGAGCTGCTGGACTCTGCCGCGGTGTACTCCGGCGGCGACGCCGGTCGTCTGCCCGGGGTCCGGGAGGGCGTCGTGCGCGTCCAGGATGCGGGCTCCCAACTCATGGCCCGTGCCCTGGCCGCCGCCCCGCGCGGGGACGCCGCGACTGATACGACCGCTGACGATGCGAGGCCGGGCGTGTCGACGTCGGGAGCGCGTCAGGGCGAACGCTGGCTGGATCTGTGCGCCGGACCCGGCGGCAAGGCCACCCTGCTGGCGGCGCTGGCCGCCCACGACGGGGCCCACGTGCTCGCCAACGAGGTGGCACCGCATCGCGCCGAGCTGGTCCGGTCCGCCCTGCGGGCCGTGGATCCGGCCGCCTGGACGGTGCGCACCGGGGACGGCCGGACTATTGCCGAGGAGCACCCGCGCGCCTTCGATCGCATCCTCGTGGATGCCCCGTGCACGGGCCTGGGGGCGCTGCGGCGCCGTCCCGAGTCGCGGTGGCGGCGTACCCCCGCGGATCTCGCCGAGCTCATCGACCTGCAGGCCCAGCTGCTGGATGCCGCCGTGGCCGCCCTGGCCCCGGGCGGCGTGCTCGCCTACGTCACCTGCTCGCCCCACGCGGCCGAGACCGTGATCCAGGTCCAGGACGTGCTGCGGCGCCACCCGCACCTCGAGCTGCTCGACGCCGGCCCCGTGCTGCAGGGTGTGGCGGCCACCGACCTCGGCCTGCCGCGTGCCAACGCTGCCGCCGAACCGGGCAGCGTGGCTGCCGTTGCCGGCGCCACGGCCCAGCTCTGGCCACATCGGCACGTCACGGACGCCATGTTCCTGGCCCTGCTGCGCGGCTGACTCCCGCGGACTGCCCACCCGCCTGCCCCTGACCTGAACGGAGCCGAGATGGCCGAGAAGAACTCCACCCGCCTCGCCACGCCCGCGCGCCTTGCCACGCCCGCCGGGACCGTGCGCCTGCACCCCTCGATCCTCTCGGCCGACTTCGCGCGCCTGGGCGAGGAGCTGGCCGCGATCCCCAGCGCGGATGGGGTGCACGTGGACGTCATGGACGCGCACTTCGTGCCCAATCTGACCCTGGGCCTGCCCGTGGTCTCGGCGATCCGTGCGGCCACCGAGCTGCCGCTGGACATCCACCTCATGATCGCGGACCCGGACCGCTGGGCGCCCGACTACGCGGAGGCCGGGGCCGAGTCCGTGACCTTCCACGCCGAGGCCGCCTCCGCGCCCGTGCGGCTGGCCCGCGAACTGCGCGAGCGTGGCGCCCGCGCGGGCATGGCGCTGAACCCCGCCACGCCCGTGGAGCCCTATCTCGATCTGCTTCCCGAGCTGGACATGCTCCTGCTGATGACGGTGGAACCCGGCTTCGGCGGGCAGTCCTTCCTGGACATCGTGCTGCCCAAGATCCGGCGCGCCCGCCAGGCCATCGACGGCGCCGAGGCCCAGCTGGCCCTGCAGGTGGACGGGGGAGTCAACGCGGAGACCATTCACCGGGCCGCGGAGGCCGGTGCCGACGTGTTCGTGGCCGGCTCCGCCGTCTACGGCGCCGAGGACCCCGACGCCGCCGTGCGGTCCTTGCGTGACGCCGCATCACGCTGCCGGCACCCCTGAACCCAGCCGCATCGGTGGCGCTCGTGCCATACTGGGGGCCAAGCACAACGTGTTGACGGGGTCGGTGAAATTCCGAGCCGGCGGTCATAGTCCGCGACCCTCCACGGTGTCCTGACGCCAGCTCGCTCGCGCGAGTCGGCTCCCGGGACACAGGCGAGGTTGAGCTGGTGGAACTCCAGCACCGACAGTCACAGTCTGGATGGGAGTCACACGTGGCCGCCGCGGACGTTCCGTGCGCGCCATGACGCCATGGCGTGCCCGTCAGACCCCTTCCGCGTGCGGTCCCGTTCCTGCTCGCCTCGCCCGCGCACCACCGCGTGAGAGACCGCACCGCCCACCCCGGCGGTGCCGAGATTCCAGCGAGGAGCAGGCGTGGACGTCGTCGATCAGTTCTTGGAAGTCTTCCATTGGACGATTCCCGTGGCCGGTGGGGGACTGCTCGTCCGCGAGGTCGTCGGCAATGTGTTCGGCCTCGCCTCGGCCCTGGGCGGCATGCTGCGCCGCGTGTGGGCGTGGCCCGTCGGCATCATCGGCAACATCCTCCTCCTCACGGTCTTCCTCGGCTCGGCGCTGGGCGGCGCTGACCAGGTCACCCTGATCGGCCAGGCCGGCCGCCAGGTCATGTTCATGGCGGTCGCCGTCTATGGCTGGGTCCGGTGGCGTCAGGCCAAGGCAGGCAAGGCCGAGCATGCGCCCGCCATCGTGCCGCGCTGGGCCGGCTGGCGCGGCCGGAGCTTCTTGATCGCGGGCATGATCCTGGGCACCGCCGCCCTGACCCCGCTCTTCCGCGCCCTGGGGTCCTGGGACCCGGTGTGGGCCGACGCCTGGACCTTCGTCGGCTCCCTGCTGGCCACCTACGGCATGGCCAAGGGCTGGACCGAGTTCTGGCTGATCTGGGTGGCGGTGGACATCGTGGGCGTGCCACTGCTCTACAGCGCCGGCTACTACGCCTCGGCCTTCATGTACCTCTTCTACGGGGTGTTCACGCTGGTCGGCTTCTTCGTCTGGCTGCGCGCGAGCCGCCGCGAGAAGCCCGCGGCCGAGACGCTGACCCCGGACGGTCCCGTGCGGGAGCCCAGCGCATGAGTCCGGTACCCGCGCCCGACGCCGCCGCCCCGGCACCCATGGATCGTGCCGTGTCCGCGGCCCTGGAGGGTGTGCGTGGGGCCAACCCGCTGGTCGGTGCGGTGGTGATCGGCCCGGACGGCACCCTCCTGGCGATGGGCCACCACCGCGGCGCGGGCACCGCCCACGCCGAGGTCGACGCCCTCGAGGCCTTCGCGCGGGCCCGCCGCACCGACCCGGCCGTGGATGCCGTGGACCCGCGCACCTGCACGCTCCACGTCACGCTCGAACCCTGCGATCACACCGGACGCACAGATCCGTGCTCGCAGGCCATCCTGGCGGCCGGCATCGGACACTGCGTCTACGCCGTCGCCGATGCCACGGGCCCTGAGGACGGCGGCGCGGCCCGTCTGCGCCGCCACGGGGTGGCGGTGGAGGGTCCCACCGGCCATCCCGACGCCGTCGCTCTCACCTCCCGTTGGCGTGCGGTCCAGGATGCGGGCCGCCCGTGGGTGACCGCGCGTCTCGCCCAGTCCCTCGATGGACAGGCCGCGGCCGCGGACGGCACGAGCCAGTGGATCACCTCCGCCGCCGCCCGCGCCCACAGCCACAAGCTGCGCGCCCGCGTGGACGCGATCCTCGTGGGCACGGGCACCGTGCTCGCGGATGACCCTTCGCTGACGGCCCGCACCCCGAAGTCCGGCCTCGCGGGCACCCAGCCGGTGCCGGTCGTCCTCGGGCGCCGCGCGATCCCCGCCGACGCGGCGGTCCACCGCCACCCGGCCGGACCCGTGCTCCACCTTACCGAGCAGGACCCGGGCCGGGTCCTCGAGAGGATCGCCGAGCACCCCGGGCCGTGGCCGCACGGCGGCACCCGCTGCGCGCACGTGATGCTCGAGGGCGGACCGACGCTGATCGGTGCCTGGCTGCGCGCGGGCCTCGTGGACGAACTGCACGTCTACACCGCTCCCGTGCTGCTCGGCGCCGGGCTGCCCGCCGTGCAGGACCTGCGCATCGCCACGCTGGCCGACGCCCTGCGCTGGCACCCCGACCCCGCCCAGCAGGGCCCGGTCCGCACCCTAGGCCCCGATGTCTGGACCCACCTCAGCCCCGTCCCCGCGCCAGGCTGGACCACAGGAAAGGCAGGATAGACCCGTGTTCACCGGAATCATCACCCACGTCGGCGTCGTCGAGGCCCTCGAGCTGCACCCCGAGGCCGACGCCGCCACGCTGACCCTCGATACGCGAGGTGCGGCCACCGATCTGCCCGAGGGCGGGTCGTTGGCCGTCAACGGCGTGTGCCTCACCGCCCTGCCCACCCAGGCCGATGCGCCGCAGCGCTTCCGCGCCGACCTCATGGGTCAGACCCTGCGCATGACCACCCTGGGCTCCCTGCGACCCGGCGACCGCGTGAATCTGGAACGCTGCCTGCGCCCCATCGACCACCTCGACGGGCACGTGGTGCAGGGCCACGTGGACGGGATCGGCGTCGTCGAGCAGGTCCGCGACGAAGGCGCATGGCGCAGCCTGCGCATCGGCGTGGGTCCAGAGCTGGCGCGCTACCTTCCCGCGCAGGGCGCCGTGGCCGTCCAGGGGGTCTCGCTGACCATCACCGACGTCTCCGCCCCGGACGCCGACACGCACCACGTCGGCATCGGCCTGATTCCCGCGACCCTCGAGGCCACCACGTTGGGCAGCCTGAGAGAGGGCAGCCGCGTCAACATCGAGACCGACGTGCTGGCCCGCTACGCCGAACGCCTCGCACAGATTCCGGCACTCGCACCGACAGGAGAGCGCTCATGAGCGAGACCGAAGCCATCATCCTGGACCCGATCGTCGAGGCTGTCGCCGCGCTGGCCGCGGGACGGCCCGTGCTCGTGGTGGACGACGCAGACCGCGAGAACGAGGGCGACATCATCTTCGCCGCCGCCCTGGCCACCGACGAGCTCACGGCCTTCACCATCCGCCACACCTCCGGCGTGCTCTGCGCGCCCCTGCCGGGACACCGCGCCGAGGACCTCGAGCTGCCGCCCATGACGGCCGTCAACGAGGACCCCAAGGGCACCGCCTACACCGTCTCCGTGGACGCCGCCGAGGGGGTGAGCACGGGCATCAGCGCCGCCGATCGCGCCCGCACCCTGCGCCTGCTCGCCGCCGCCGACACCGCCCCGGACGATCTCACCCGCCCGGGACACGTGTTCCCGCTGCGCGCCGTCGAGGGCGGGGTGCGGGAACGCCGCGGCCACACCGAGGCCGGGGTGGAGCTGTGCCGACTGGCCGGGTTGCCACCGGTCGCGGCCATCGCCGAACTCGTGCACGACGACGGCACCATGATGCGTCTGCCCGCTCTGCGCGCGTTCGCCGACACCCACGGACTGCGCCTGATCAGCATCGACGACCTGGTCAGCTACCTCGAGGCCCGCGACGCCGTGGCCGCCGAGGCACTCCTGCCCACGCGCCACGGCCCGCTGCGCATCAGCGTGCACACCGACGCCGCCACCGGGCTCGAGCACGCCCTGCTCCGCTCGGTCCACGACGCCGGCCACCAGGACGCCGGCGCGTGTGCCAGCGACGCGTCCGGCAGCGCCCCCGTCACCGTGCGCGTGCACTCCGAGTGCCTCACCGGCGACGCCTTCGGCTCCCTGCGCTGCGACTGCGGCGAACAGCTCGACAACGCGCTCGCCGAGACCGCGCAGCACGGGGGAGCGGTGCTCTACCTGCGCGGCCAGGAGGGACGTGGCATCGGACTGGCCAACAAGATCCGCGCCTACCGGCTCCAGGACGAGGGGCTGGACACCGTGGATGCCAACCTCGCCCTGGGTCTGCCCGCCGAGTCCCGCGACTACACGGCCGCGGCCCACCTTCTGGCCGCGGCCGGACTGCGGCGCGTGCGGCTCGTGACGAACAACCCCGCCAAGGTCGAGGGCCTGCGGGCGGCGGGGATCGACGTCGTCGAACGCGTTCCGGCCCCGGCCACCGTCACCGAGCACAACGCGGCCTATCTGCACACCAAGCGCACCCGGATGGGCCATGAGCTGCCGCCCATCGCGGACCCCGGCGCCACCAGCACTACCACCAGCACTCCCA
>JAUNTT010000078.1:0-2623 GCA_030538555.1 Micrococcus sp. | reverse complement strand
GACAGCGAGGACGCACGCATGAGCGCACACGGAGCACCCACCCTGAACCTGGAGGCCGTGGGGGAGGTCCCCCTGCGCGTCGGGGTGATTGCCGCGCAGTGGCACGAGACCATCATGGACGGGCTGATCGAGGGTGCGCGCCGGGCCGCCGAACGCGCCGGAGCGCAGATGTCCCTGATCCGCGTACCGGGCACGGTGGAGCTCTCCGTGGCGGCGGCCCGCCTGGCCGAGCACTACGACGTGCTTGTGGTGCTCGGCGTCGTGGTGCGCGGAGACACCCCGCACTTCGACTACGTCTGCTCCTCGGTGACCCAGGGCATCACCGCCGTGCAGACCAACACGGGGGTGCCCATCGGCTTCGGCGTGCTCACCGTGGACACCGAAGACCAGGCCCTGGACCGCGCCGGTCTGCCCGGCTCGCGGGAGGACAAAGGTGCCGAGGCTCTCGAGGCGGCGGTGCTCACCGAACTGGCTCTGCGCACGGCCGCCGATGCGGCGTCACGGGGCGGCATCCAGGACTGAACCGTCCGCGTCCTGCCGTAGTCTTGCACCTCGTGAAGACCTTTGAAGAGCTGTTCTCCGAGCTCTCGGCCAAGGCCGAGCAGCGCCCTGCCGACTCCGGCACCGTCGCCCAGTTGGACGCCGGCGTGCATGCCATCGGCAAGAAAGTCGTGGAGGAGGCCGCCGAGGTCTGGATGGCCTGCGAATACGAGTCGGACGAGGCGGCCGCCGAGGAGATCTCCCAGCTGCTCTACCACGTGCAGGTGATGATGATCGCGCGCGGTCTGAGCCTGGACGACGTGTACCGCCACCTCTGAGCTGGCCTCGAGGCCCTGTCACACCCGATCCTGTCCGAAAGGTCCATCTGAGCATGCTGCGCATCGCCGTTCCCAACAAGGGCGCCCTGTCCGAGCTCGCGAGCACGATCTTCCGCGAGGCCGGCTACCGCCAGCGCCGCGACTCCCGCGAGCTCGTGCTCGTGGATCCGGAGAACCAGGTCGAGTTCTTCTACCTGCGTCCCCGCGACATCGCGGTCTACGTCGGCCAGGGCACCCTGGACATCGGCCTCACCGGCCGCGACCTGTTCTCCGATGCGCAGGTGCAGGACACCGCCGAGGAGATCATGGCGCTGGGCTTTGGCCGCTCGACCTTTCGCTTGGCGGCCCCGATGGGCACGTTCTCCACGATGGAGGAGGTCCGGGGCAAGCGGATCGCCACCAGCTACGACGGGCTCATGGCCGAGTACCTCGAGCGCACCGGTCTCGAGGCCACCATCGTCCACCTCGACGGCGCCGTCGAGTCCTCCGTGAAGCTCGGCGTGGCCGATGTCATCGCCGATGTTGTGGAGACCGGCAACACCCTGCGCGCCGCGGGCATGGAGACCTTCGGCGAGCCGATCATGGAGTCCGAGGCCATCCTCATCGGTCAGGCCGGTCAGCGTCCCGAGGGTCTCGAGGTGCTGCTGCGCCGCCTGCAGGGCGTGCTCGTGGCCCGCCGCTGGGTCAAGATCGAGTACGACGTGCAGCGCACGCTCATGGAACGCGCCACCGCGGTCACCCCGGGCCTCGAGTCCCCGACGATCTCTGCCCTGCAGGACGAGACGATGGTCGCCGTGAGCTCGATGGTCCGCAAGGAGGACGTGCACCGGGTCATGGACGAGCTCTACGCCCTCGGCGCCCGCGCCATCCTGGTCTCCGAGATCCACGCGATCCGGCTCTGATCCGTTCCGACCCTGACGAAAGCGAGCGTTGCCGATGGCCGTGGCCGTGCGCGTGATTCCCTGCCTCGACGTCGACGCCGGACGCGTGGTCAAGGGCGTGAACTTCAACGATCTGCGCGATGCGGGGGACCCCGTGGAGCTGGCTCGCCGCTACAACGCGGCCGGGGCCGATGAGCTGACCTTCCTCGACGTGACCGCCTCCAGCGCGGACCGGGAGACCACCTTCGACGTGGTGCGTCAGACGGCCGAGGAGGTCTTCATTCCGCTCACCGTGGGCGGGGGAGTGCGCACCGTGGATGATGTGGACCGGCTGCTGCGCACCGGAGCGGACAAGGCCTCGATCAACACCGCCGCGGTGGCCCGCCCGGAGATCATCACCGAGATCACCCGTCGCTTCGGCTCGCAGGTGCTCGTGCTCTCTCTCGACGCCCGACGCACCGAGCACGCCGACTGCCCCTCCGGCTACGAGGTCACGACGCACGGCGGACGCACCGGCACGGGCCGCGACGCCGTCGAGTGGTGCCGCGAGGCCGCCGAGCGCGGCGTGGGGGAGATCCTGCTGAACTCGATCGACGCGGACGGCACGCAGAACGGCTTCGACGTGCCCATGATCCAGGACGTGCGCGCCGTGACGCGCGTGCCCCTGATCGCCTCGGGTGGCGCCGGAGCGCCGGAGCACTTCCCGTCCGCCGTGGCCGCCGGGGCCGACGCCGTGCTGGCCGCCTCGATCTTCCACTTCGGGCCCGACTCGATGCTGGCCTCCGTGAAGGACGCGTTGCGCGCCGCCGGGCACCTCGTGCGCTGATCTTGGAGGCGCTGAACCTTGAGGCGCTGAAGCGTGATGCGCTCACGCGCTGCCGACTCAGGACGCGTCGGCCGTGACGAGATCCTCCAGCACCAGCG